>JALSQJ010000262.1 GCA_026985495.1 Campylobacteraceae bacterium | reverse complement strand
TTAGTTATATAAGTGGTGGGTCGGGGGAGACTCGAACTCCCGACCACTCGGTTATGAGCCGAGTGCTCTAACCAACTGAGCTACCGACCCGTTAGAGCAAAATAGATACTAAAGATTTCTCTTCATCATCGTTATTTTGGAGTCAGAATTATACATAAAATAGAAACGAAATGCAAGTAAATTCTCTAAAATACCAAAAAGAACAGAAAAAATAATAAAAGAGGTTCCACCATGACTAAACATTGGTAGTGGTAGCCCTACAACTGGTGCCATTCCAATGGTCATAAAGATGTTAACTACCATAGATATAAAAAATAGAAAAGCAATACCAGAGGAGAAGACTCTAACGTAGTAATCTTTACTATTTTTCATGGCAATAGTAAGAAGATGAAGAATAAGAGCGATGTAGAGTCCAATTACACTCATCATTCCTACAAAACCTAAACGTTCACCAAGATAGGCAAAGATAAAGTCTGTAGAAGAGACAGGTAGGAATTTAAGTTGTGTTTGTGTTGCATTCTCTTTTTTCTGTCCATGTAGTCCACCAGAACCGATGGCAATTAAAGATTGTTGAACATGATAACTTGGTTTACCTAAAAAGTTTGCAATACGCTGTTTTTGGTAGGGTTTTAGACCATGGGTATAGAGTAGAGGAGCAGAGGTACCAAGTATAATAAGTAGTATTATCCAAATTCGAGCTTGAATACCAATAGCAAAGAGTACACCATAGCCTGTAAGTAGTAGTATAAGTCCTGTACCTAAGTCAGGCTCTTTTGCAATAAGTAGAAATGGAATGAGAATATAGAAAGAGAGTTTAGTAAACATTCTCCAGCCGTAGCCACCTTTTTGTGGAGGGTGTCTAGAGATAAGATAGCCTAACATTAATAGAACAGTTATTTTAATAAATTCAGAGGGCTGAAGAGTGACTCCTAAACCTGGAATCTCTATCCATCTTTGGGCTCCTAAGATTTTCTTACCAAAAAGTTCAACACTAAGAAGGAGACCAAGGTTAACCCAATAGGCAAGAGGAATAAGCCATTGGTACTTACGCCAAGGAATTAAAAATGCTACAAAAAAAGCAATAGCAGAGATACCATAGTAAACCATCTGTTTTTGGAAAAGGTGTTCATTAATTTCATAAACCAAATATGAGGAGAAAGCAAAAAGTGGTAAAAGTTGTAAAATTAGTATAAAATTTATCTGTTGTAAAATACGTCTGTCAAATTGAAACTTGTTGTTCATGAGTAGAGTCTTTTTTTAATGTATTATACAAATGATATGATAAAAAGGAGGTTTAATCTTAAGTAGAGTTATCTAGTATTTAAGTTTACAAAGGAGAAATACTAAAGTTATAAAGGAGTGAACTTTTCAATTTAAAAGGAGGAAGAAAATTATGAAATATTCAACTACTTAAGATATGCGCGAATTATAGCTTAATAATCTAAATTTATTCTTAAACTAAAGCAAATTATTTGGTTTTTTTATAGAAATTAAAAGTGTCTCTTATTAGTGGGGTTTATAGCAGTTGATTTTTTTCTTTTCTGTTTACCTTTTGGAGTAGATTTTTTATCTCCTAACATCTTTTCTGCTAACTCTTTGGCTCTTTTTAAGTTTACTTCATCTCTTTTTTCTAATTTTTTACTTTTACGATTTGTTAAAGTTATATGTGGTGTAAACTCAAAGTTTTCTGTAGTGATAGGTTCAACTCTTATGTTTATTAGCTCCTCTATCTCTTTAAGTTGAAAAAGCTCTTTTTCACAAACAAGTGATAATGCCTCTCCTTTTTCTCCTGCACGACCTGTTCTTCCAATTCTATGAATATACTCCTCATTTTTTGTTGGTAGTTCAAAGTTAATGACATGTGGTAGGTTTAAAATATCAATTCCTCTTGCTGCAACATCGGTAGCGATAAGTAGTTGAATTTTTTTCTCTTTAAAATTTGATAAAGCCTCCATTCTCATTCTTTGTGTTTTATCTCCATGTATGGCTTGTGCTTTTATATTATGATTTTTAAGATACTCTACAATTTTGTCTGCTTGAACTTTGGTATTAGTAAAGAGAAGTATCTGCTCCATTCTATGCTTTTTAATAAGTGTAGAGAGTAGAGGTAGTTTCTCCTCTTCGTTTACATAGTGGACTAGCTGTTTAACTTGCTGTGTTGAGAGATTCTCTCTATCTATCTCTATAGTTAATGGGTTTTTTAAAAATGTTTTTGCTAAAGAGAGAATAGGTTTTGGAAAAGTTGCTGAAAACATGACAGAGTGTCGTTGTTTAGGTAGTAGAGAGATAATTTTACGAATATTATCAATAAACCCCATCTCTAACATCTTATCTGCTTCATCTAAAATAATTACCTTGACATTTGAAAGGTTCAATGAACCATTCTTAACATGGTCAAGTACTCTAGCTGTTGTTCCCACGGCAATGTTTGCTCCTGCACGAATAGCAGATACTTGGCTACCTAACTTTATTCCACCATATAGTGGTACTGATTTATGTGTAAAACTCTCTGCATACTCATCTATCTTATGGTCTATCTGTATTACCAACTCTCGTGTTGGTGCTAAAATAAGGGCATCTATCTTATAACGCTCCTCACCTCTTTTTTGTTTAGTAGTCTCAGTTAAATTCTCAAGAAGTGGTAGTATAAATGCAGCTGTTTTCCCTGTACCTGTTTGTGAAGTGGCTAATAGGTCTCTCTTTTGCAGAAGTATAGGAATTGCCCTTTTTTGAATCTCTGTAGGGGTAGTATAGTTTAACTTCTCTAGTGTATCGATAAGTTTTTGACTTAGATTTAATCTTTTAAAGGACAAATATCTCTCCTACAGTATGGTTTTTAGAAATTATACCATAGTCTATATTGTAATGGTAAAGATTAAATTATATAGTTTCGATATAATCCCATTAATATAGCAATAGGATATAGATATGCAATTTCAACCATTTAAAATAGATAATTTAGAGCAGTTTCCTAAAGATTTAGAGAGATTGTTAGCTACACAGTTAGAGAAGATTGAAACATTAAGTAAAAATAGTGATTTTAGTTACATAGGTGTTGTAAAACCTCTTCAAGATTTAGATGAGGAGTTAGATAACTTTTTTACTCCTCTTTCGCACTTAAATTCTGTAGAAAACTCAGAAGCGACACAAAAAGCCTATGAGGAGTCTCTTCCTCAACTCTCTAAGTTTAGTAGTACTGTAGCTCAAAATGAAGAGCTTTATCAGAAACTAAAAAAGATAGAGGCGACAGAAGCAGAGCAGAAGAGAGTATTAGAGAATGATATTCGAGACTTTGTTCTATCTGGAGCTGAACTTACATTAAAAGAGAAAAAAGAGTTAGAGGATATTAATTTAAAGTTAAGTGAACTTGGAAATAATTTCTCTCAAAATCTACTCGATGCAACCAATGCTTTTGAGATGATTATTGAAGATGAAGCAGATGTAGCTGAAATTCCAAAGAGTGACCTTCTCTTAGCTAAAACTAAGAGAGATGGCAAAACAGTTTACAGATTTACTCTTCAAATACCCTCCTATTTAGCCTATATGACCTATGGCTCAAATCGTGCAAAACGTGAAGAGTTATCTCGTGCTTATCTCTCAAGAGCTCCAGAAAATACAGAGATAATAGACCAACTTTTAGAACTTAGACAGAGAGAGGCTAAACTACTTGGGTTTGAGAGTTTTGCATCGTACTCTTTGGCAACAAAAGATGCAAGTTCTACAGAGGTTGTGACAACCTTTTTAGAGGAGTTGGGTGAGAAGGCACTGCCACAAGCTAAAGAGGAGTTAGAGGAGTTAAAAGCGTTTGCTCTTAAAACAGATGGTATTGAGCCTCTACAAGGGTTTGATGTAGCTTACTACTCTGAAAAACTTAAAAAAGAGAAGTTTAATTTTGACGATAGTATGACCAAGCCATATTTTGAACAATCTAAAGTATTAAGTGGTATGTTAGATGTCGTATCAGAGCTTTTCAATGTTGAGTTTAGAGCCATTGAGTTAGAGCTTTGGAACGAAAAGGTGCAACCATTTGATATATATAGAGAAGGGAAGTTATCAGGGCGTATCTACTTTGACCTTGAAGCACGAGATAGTAAACGAGGTGGAGCGTGGATGCATAACTGGGAGACTCACTATATAGATAGTAAAGGTAGAGAGCATTTAGCAACTGCTTTTGTAGTCTGTAACTTCTCTCCATCGACTAAAGAGAGTCCAAGTCTATTACGACATGATGATGTTGTAACACTATTTCATGAGATGGGTCATGCCATTCATCACCTTTTTGGAACCTCTAAAGAGCGTTCAGTTTCAGGAGTCAATGGTGTAGCGTGGGATGTTGTTGAGTTCCCTTCACAATTTTTAGAGGCATTTGCTTATGAAAAACCTATTTTAAAACGGTTTGCTTTCCATTATGAGAGTGGAGAACCAATGAGCGATAAGCTGTTAAATAAAATCAAAGATACTAAAAACTACCAAGCAGCATTGGGAATTTTACGACAAGTTGAGTTTTCACTCTTTGACTTTAATCTACATAAAAAGCTCTATCAAGGTGATGAGGTTCAAGCTCTTTTGGACACTATTCGTAAAAAGACATCACTACTTAAAGTACCAGAGTACAACAAGTTTCAAAATGGTTTTGCTCATATTTTTGCAGGTGGGTATGCTGCTGGGTACTACTCTTATAAATGGGCAGAGGTTTTAAGTGCTGATGCCTTCTATGAGTGTTTAGATGAAGAGAGTGGCTTTAACCAAGAAAAAGCAGATGGTTACTTAAAATATATCTTAAACAGAGGGGGGTCAGAAGATATGTCTAGTCTATATAAACAGTGGTTAGGACGAGAACCAAAAGTTGAGTCCCTATTGAAGTTGTATGGAATAGAGGCATAAGTTATGAGTATTATCTTTGGTCCTATAAACTCCAGACGTTTTGGTAAGTCATTAGGAGTAGATTTGAGTCCAACTAAAAAGCAGTGTAATTTTGATTGTCTCTATTGCGAACTTGAACCTGCTAAAACTATGGAAGCTTATGATGATGTTGTCTCTGTAGAGGAGATAATGAAAGCTCTAAATGGAGTCTTAGAGGAGCATATAGATATTGATGTTTTAACTGTTACAGCCAATGGTGAGCCGACTCTCTACCCCCATCTTTTAGAGTTGATAGATGAGATAAATATCATTAAAGGTAATAGAAAAACACTTATTCTATCAAACTCTGCCAATATTCATAAGGAGTCGGTACAAAAGGCACTCCTAAAGTTTGATATGGTTAAGCTTTCATTAGATTGTGCAACTAATCGTTGTTTGAAAAAGCTTGACCGTTCTCATAAAGATATTGATGTTGAGTCCATAAAAGAGGGAATGTTGACTTTTAAAAAGAGCTTTACCAATCCTCTTATTATAGAGATACTTATGGTTAAAACACTTAATGATAGTGCAGAAGAGATAGAGGAGCTTAATAGATTTCTTTTAAAGCTCAATCCAACACGTATAGATATAGGAACAGTAGATAGACCACCTGCTTACAAAGTGAGACCGTTGAGTTATGAAGAGCTACGAGAAGCCTCTTTAAAGTTTGATAGCTCTTTGCCTATCTATATTGCAACACGAAAAAAAGTAATGGCAAAACCCTCTACCTATTCTGATGAGGAGATTTTAGATACTATTAAAAAGCGTCCTTTAACTCAAGAGGATATTGAGGCTCTATTTGATGTGGTTAGTCAAAAGAGAGTCCAGAGACTCATCAATAAAAATAAATTAAAGGTAGTAGATAGCTCTGGATATGAGTTTATTACTTTAAATAGGTAAAAAATAGAAAAAACTCTTGACATAAAAGGGTTTTTTGTCTATAATCGCACTCCAATTTAAACGATATGTTTTAACTTATGTTCCGAATTAGCTCAGCGGTAGAGTAGGTGACTGTTAATCACTTGGTCGCTGGTTCGAATCCAGCATTCGGAGCCACTCAAATATTGTTTATTTTCTCTTTCAAAATTGTTCCGGATTAGCTCAG
>JALSQJ010000261.1 GCA_026985495.1 Campylobacteraceae bacterium | reverse complement strand
TAACGATAAAATGGTATAAACCTGAGTTCGACGGAATATTATAGTCACAAAAGTCTAAAAATAGGTAAGGTTTCCAAAATTAAATTTGTAGGACTAGCCGTAGCTAATTCAAGAATTTTATTTAGGAAACCTCGTAAAATTGTGACTATGATATTCCATCGAACTCAGGTTATAACATTTTATAAGGAAATACTAGATATGAATATTGCAATAATTTTTGGTGGTTCAAGTTATGAACATGAAATCTCTATCGTCTCGGCGATTACACTTAAAAAAGTTTTAAAAAACTCTAATCTCTCATTTATTTTTGTAGATGCCAATAGGGAGTTCTACTTAATAGATGCAAATAATATGAAGTCAAACTATTTTTCAGATAGCTCATATAAAAAAGCAAAGAGGTTACTTCTTAAAAGAGGAGCATTTTGTACTTATGGTCTAATGGGCTTAAAAGAGTTAAATCTTGGAACAGTTCTAAATCTTATTCATGGAAGAGATGGAGAAGATGGAAAGATAGCTTCATTGTTGGAGTTTAATAATATTCCTTATATATCTCCACGAGTTGATGCATCGGTCTTGTCATACAATAAGCTCTATACAAAACTATATGCAGAGAGTTTAGGGGTTAAGGTTGTTCCTTATGTAGTTTTAAACTCTAATGAGAGTAGAGATATTGAGCTTGAATACCCTGTTATTATTAAGCCTGTTCGTTTAGGTTCTAGTATTGGTGTTAGCATTGTCAAGAGTGTAGAGGAGTTAGACTATGCGTTAGATGTGGCGTTTGAGTTTGACAATCAAGTAATTATTGAACCTTTTATAGATGGGGTACTAGAGTACAATCAGGCAGGGTGTAAAACTTCTGAATTTGAACTCTCCATTGTAGAAGAGCCAAATAAAGAGGAGTTTTTAGACTTTGAGAAGAAGTATCTTGACTTCTCTCGTGATGAAAAAGTAGAAGATGCAGAGATTTCACTAGAGCTAAAAACCAATATACAAGATATATTTAAAAAGGTCTATGGAAGAGTATTTGAGGGTGCAATTATTCGTTGTGACTTCTTTGTAGTTGATGGAGAGGTATTGCTTAATGAGATTAATCCAATTCCAGGCTCTATGGCAAATTATCTATTTAAAGATTTTGAGGGAATGGTTGAGCGTCTATCTTCTAAATTGCCTAAAGAGTCAACCATTAAGATAGATTACTCATATATACACTCTATTCAGTCAGCTAAGGGTGGGAAGAGACAGTAGTCTCATCTGTAAAAATATTAACAACATCACCAAAAACTAAAATAGATGGGCGTTGCATCTGTTGTGATGCCTCTTCTAATTTTTCAAGTGTTGTCTTTACAATTTTTTGATTAGGACGACTAGCATTAGAGATTATAGCACAAGGTTTATTTCTCTCTATATTTAATTTGTTAGCTTCATTGATAATCTCTGGAATACGACTTAGCCCCATGAGTACAATAATAGTATGATTTTTTCTCTTTAATAAATCGACCCACTCTACATTTAAAGAGTTGCCTTTTGAGTGTGGTGAGACCACAGAGAAAGAGGAGGCATAGTTACGTGCTGTAATAGGAATGTTAGCCAAAAGTGGTGCAGAGATAGATGAGCTAATACCAGGAATGACTTCAGTTGAGATACCTCTTTTTAGTAGAAAAAGTAACTCTTCTGCTCCACGACCAAATACAAAAGGGTCTCCACTTTTTAGACGTGCAACCGATAGATTTTTAGAGGTATAGTGAAGAATAATATTATTTATATCCTTTTGTGATTTTGAGTGATAACCTTTCTTTTTACCTACATATATCTTTTCTATTTTTTGTGGGACTAATGCCATTATTTCATCTGATATGAGATTATCATAAAGAATTACATCGACAGATTGAATAATTTTATAGGCTTTTAGTGTTAAAAGCTCTGGGTCGCCTAACCCACAACCTACTAAATATACTTGTTTCATAGCTTCTCCTTTTTTTTTAAAAGAGAAGTATAGCACTATTTTATAATTCTAGTTGCTTTTACAAAAAGTTTACTATAACGACTTTTACTAAAAGAGGAGATAATTACCCCTAGTCGTTTTGAAGCAGCGTGGATAAACTTATCATCTCCTATATACATGCCAACATGGGTTACAGGGATACCTCTGGATTTATCTGTTAAAAAGAAGAGCAAATCCCCTTTTTGAAGTTCAAACCTACTTACCTCTTTTCCTACTTTTGATTGTTCATACGCTGTACGTGGGAGTGCAACACCCTCTTTTTTATATAGATATTGAGTGTATCCTGAACAATCAAATGCATTGGGTTTTGTTCCACCCCAAACATATTTTTCTCCAAGGTGTTTTTTAGCATTTTTTAAGATAGTATTTTTGTTGTAGTATCCACTTTTAAGTTTTTTTTGTTGAAGTTTTTTTAGTTGGGAGAGTATCTCGTTTTGCTCTTTAATGAGGTCATCAAAATAGATATTTTTAATGTGTTTAAGTTTTTTATCTTTTAATACCTTTCCATTTTTATCTTTAATAATAAAGGTATTTGTAGAAGTAGCAAGGGTGAAACTGGTAAAAAGTATTAGATATAATATTAGATTTTTCATCTAAATATTATATCTATTTTTTAATAATTTGTAAAGACTACTTTAATTTATCTGCTCTTGGATACATAAATATCGCTTTTCTAAAGACTACAACTCTATCAGGTTCATCAACTGCATACGCTTTTAACATTACTGGAATAGGAGTATCTTTATCACTTGTATTAGAGAGTCTCTCTTTTGTTGATAGTACAACAACTTTTTTAGCCAATTTATGTGGATTGAGTGTTACCTCTTTGAAACGTTTAATCTCAATTTTACCTGCATATTTACCAACTACTTCAAGTTTATAGGTATGTTTTTTAGGTTCAGTATTTTGGAAAAGCAGTAGGAAGTTATTTGTTACTACTCCACCATCACGAACTTTATATAGTTGAGTTGTTTTGTTAACATTAAGAAGCATATACTCTTTTGTTCCACCCATCATAATAAGACCTGCTAAAATAGCTATAATAGCTACAATATACATATATGTTTTACCTCTTAAAATTTTAGTTGGTTTATCATTATATATATCATTGACACTTGTCCATTGAACAAGAGACTCTTTTCCAAGTTTCCCCATAACAGTGGTACAAGCATCAACACACTCTAAACAGTTAATACACTCTAGTTGTGTACCTTTTCTAATGTCAATATGGGTTGGACATACAGTAACACAACTCTCACATGCTGTACAGTCAAATTGCTCTTTATCTAAATCTTTTTGTTTAAATACAATTTTCTCATGATGCTCATTGTAAATCTCTCCACCACGTTTTGGTGTATATATAGCCTGAAGTGTATCTTCATCATATAAAACAGATTGAACTCTTGAGTATGGACATACATATATACAGAAATCCTCTTTTAGGAAAACAATATCATATACAAGGAACCCAGTAACACCCAACCAAAAACCAATTAGAATATGGTGGTCTAAAGGGTTAGCAAGGTAGTTAAAAAAATCTTCAGGAGGAACAAAGAACCATAAAAAGTCAGCAGCTGCAATAAGTGCTAAAAGTGTCCATATACCAATTCCTATTAATCTTTTTACCTTATTTTCAGGCTTAGAGTAGTCAGGCTCTTTCTGTTTGTTTTTAATACGTTTACGAAGACCTAAAAGTTTAGTTTCTATTAAGTCTCTATATACAACTCTAAATATGGTTTGAGGACAAGCCCAACCACAGAAAGCACGACCACCAACTGCTGTTACAGCAAAGATACCAATGAATAGTAACATTAGTAAGAAAGGCATCATATAAAGTTCTTGCATATCAAATGCAGTTCCCATTAGATGAAGTTGTTTTTTATCAAAAGATAGTAGGAAGATATGATTCCCCCCAATTTTAATAAATGGTAAAGTTAAAGCAAAAATAGTAGCTAAAACATAACCGTAGTATCGTTTTATGCGATATGGCATAGATGACTCCTTTGTTTTTAGATATAATATTTAAATATTACATAAATAAGCTATAAAAGAGCTTATTATATGCTAAGATTATAATAAATATTACTTTGAATTATGTAAAGTGACAAAAGGATAATTCTTGTCTAAGGTTAAGTGTACTCATTGTCAGTTAGAGTTTGATGAAAATATTATGATTACTGAAGCTGAAAATCCAAATGTATATTTTTGTTGCAATGGTTGCCAAGGTGTTTACCATCTATTAAAAGATGATGGATTAGATAGCTTTTACGATAAAGTAGGTTCAAGTAAGTTATCTGCTCCATTAGCAAGAGAGAAGGATAGCTCTAATTTTGATATGGATAGTTTTCGGCAACGTTATATAAAAAGAACAGATGAAGGTTTTAGCTCTATCGATTTGGTTATGGAGGGTATTCACTGTGCAGCATGTATATGGCTTAATGAAAAAGTTTTATCTCAAAAAGATGGGATTGTTGAGGCTACTATAAATTTTACAAATAATAAAGCAAAGATTATTTGGGATGAAGATACTATTGCTCTTTCAGAGGTAATTGATACTATTCGTTCTATTGGCTACAACGCTTATCCGTACGATAGAACTCAAGAGGATATAAAAGCTACAAAAAATAAAAAAGATTATTTTATCCGTATGGCAATAGCCATTTTTGCTAGTATGAATATTATGATGATAGATGTTGCCAAATATGCAGGTTTCTTTACAGGTATGAAAGATGAGACCTTACATTTAGTTCATATTGCAGAGTTTATCTTCTCAACACCTGTACTCTTCTATAGTGGTTGGATTTTTTTTAAAGGTGCATACTTTGGTCTAAAAAATCATATTATAAATATGGATTTATTGGTCTCCTCTGGTGCAACACTTACCTATATATACTCTCTATATGTACTTTTTGGAGGAGCTGGGCATAGTTATTTTGACTCGGTTGCTATGATTATTACTTTTGTTCTTGTTGGAAAATATTTAGAGGTTATAGGTAAAAAAAATGCTGTCGATATAATGGATAAAATTCGTTCACAAGTTCCACATGAGGCTACTATTATAGAAAATGGAGTAAAAAGGGTTGTTGCTTTAGATGCTATAGAGGTTGGTAATATTTTAGAGGTTAAAAGGGGAGAGAAAGCAGTAGTAGATGGTACTCTTATTGGAAGTTCTGGAACATTTGATGAGAGCAGTTTAACTGGAGAGTCAACTCCCATAGAAAAAAGAGCTGGAGATACTATTTTTAGTGGAACAATAAATTCTGGACAAGTTATCCGTTATAGTGCTATAAAGAACTATGCTGACTCTACACTTAATAGTATGGTGTTACTGCTCGAAGATGCACTTGCTTCAAAACCAGAGATAGAGGATAAAACAAATGAGTTGTCAAAATATTTCTCTATTACAATTTTGCTTTTAGCTATTTTAACATTTATAGGGTGGTATTGGTATAACGGAGATTTTGAGAATGCTCTAATTGTCTCTATCTCTGTTATTGTGATTGCTTGTCCATGTGCTTTAGCACTGGCTACTCCTATTGCTTCTTTAATAGGTATCTCTTGGGCTACTCAAAAAGGGTTACTATTTAAAGAGGCAAAATTTATTGAGACTTTTGCAAAAGCCAACTCAGTTGTTTTTGATAAAACAGGAACATTGACAGAGGGAAAATTAAAAGTAAAAAATAGTATTGGTAATATTTCAGAAGATTTATTACCTATATTATACAGTTTAAGTAGTAGCTCAACACACCCTGTTAGTTTGGCTATAAAAGAGTATCTTGAAAAGGAGCATAATAGATTAGAAGAGGTGCTTTTAGATAAGATAGAGCAGGTAGATGGAAAAGGAGTTAGGGCTAACTATAAGGAAGAGGTAATTCTAGGTGGTAGTAGTAAATTGTTAGAGGAGTATAGTATCTATATAGATATAGAGAGTAACTATACCCTCTACCATTTTGCTGTAGATAAAGATATTATAGTGACTTTTGAACTTGAAGATACTATTAAAGAGAGTGCCAAAGAGCTTATTAATT
>JALSQJ010000260.1 GCA_026985495.1 Campylobacteraceae bacterium | reverse complement strand
TCCAACATTAACCGTTACACCATCAAGAACATCTCTTGTGTAGTTAAGATTAACAGCAGAATCACCAATTGCACCATTTTTGTTAAAAAGGTCATGTGTTCCTATGTCATCAGTACCATAATTCAATCTAGCTTCACCTGATATTTTAGCATCTCCTGCCATTGCAGTTGTTACAGCCAATGCTGCGATTAAACTTAATTTTGTTAATTTCATTTAATTACTCCTTTATGTGAAATTATTATTATGATAGCAGAAAACATCACAATTTACAAGTATAAAAGTAATAATTTTTTAATCTATTTGCTTAATTGTTATGGAAGCTTTATTTTTTTAAAAATTACTTACTATATAATAGGCGATATCTTCTTTTTTACTTTTAATAAAGTTTAATATTATAGCATATAAAATATTACTACTTTTTTAATTGTCTATTTTTTATACAATAAAAAAGTATATACTCCTATTGCTAGATGCTATACTTAGACATTTAAAAAAATAAAGGAGTAAGTTTATGAAAAATAAATTTCTAGCACTGCTAACAACATTAGCTTTACCTATTCTCGCTTTTGCCGAGGACAAATTAGATTCAGGTGATACAGCGTGGATGATGGTCTCAACTGCATTTGTATTACTAATGACACCAGCTGGTCTTGCACTATTCTACACAGGTATGACACGAAGTAAAAATGCACTAAATACATTCTCAATGGTTATGGGAGCATTTGTACTTGCATTTGTTGTATGGGTTATTGCAGGTTACTCAATAGCATTTGGAACAAGTGAAAGTGCTTCTATTCAGAGTTTTATTGGTGGATTTGGAAATGTAATGCTCAATGGCATTAAGTGGACAGACCTAAGTGGTAGCTACCCAACTTATGTATTTATTGCATTCCAAGGTACATTTGCAGCTATTACTGTTGCTATTGCATCTGGTTCAGTAATTGGTCGTATGAAATTCTCAACATGGATGGTAGTTGTAGCCCTATGGGGAATTTTAGTTTATGCTCCTATTACACACATGGTATGGGGTGGAGATGGTGCGTTACTTTTTGATGCAGGTGCATTAGACTTTGCTGGTGGTACAGTTGTACACATGAACGGTGGTTTAGCTGGTCTTGTTCTTGCTATCTTAGTTGGTAAAAGAGTGGGTTACAACAAAGTAGCAATGAAACCTTTCTCTATTATCTTCACAGCTGTTGGTGCAGCGTTATTATGGTTTGGTTGGTATGGATTTAATGCTGGTTCTGCATTTGGTGCAAACGCTATTGCTGGTCTTGCTCTTCTTACTACAACCATTGCCACTGCTGCAGCTGGTTTAACATGGATACTTATTGAGTGGATTATCTATAAAAAACCTACTCTTCTTGGAATTGCATCTGGTATTGTAGCTGGTCTTGTAGCAATTACCCCTGCTGCTGGGTTTGTTGATGTTAGTGGTGCATTTATCATTGGTATCATGGGTTCACTATTTGGTTTCTTTGGTGTTGTTAAACTAAAAGCAATCTTTGGTTACGATGACTCTCTTGATGCATTTGGAATTCACTTCCTAGCAGGTCTTTGGGGAGCATTGGCAGTACCTTTCTTTGCAATTAAAGACAATGATTTACTATGGGATGGACCACTTAAAGAGTCTGGAGATGTTATGGGACAATTTATGGTTCAAGTTGAATCGGTACTAGTTGTTGGTGCTTGGACACTTATTGGTACAGTTATTGTTTACTTTATCGCTTCAGCCCTTACAGGTGGTGGAAGAGTTAACGAAGAGAGTGAAGAGATTGGTCTTGACGAATCTATTCATGGTGAGAGAGGAGTGAACCTTTAAGGTTCTCTCCCTAATACTATTTATAAGGAATTAAATATGAAAAAAATTGAAGCAATCATCAAGCCATTTAAACTTGAAGATGTAAAAGAGGCATTAGTAGAGGCTGGTATAGAGGGTATGACTATTAGCGAAGTTAAGGGTTATGGGAGACAACAAGGACACTCTGAACTCTATAGAGGAGCTGAGTATGTAGTTGAGTTTATTCCAAAAGTTAAAATAGAGATTGTTGTAAGCTCTCAAGAGTTTGCAGATACAGCTGTAAATGCTATTAAAGAGGCTGCACATACTGGTAAGATTGGTGATGGTAAAATCTTTGTATCAGACATCTCTAGTGTTCTTAGAATTCGTACAGGTGAGACAGATACAGAAGCACTCTAATCTTCAAAATAGGGACATTTTTTGTTCCTATTCCCCTTTTTCTAACTCAAATATCAACTATTCTTTTTCTTTAAGTTATACAAAAGTTTTTAACTGTTAAAATTTAATATTTAAATTAATGGTACTAATAAATTATGCATACAACTCTAAAAGAAACTAAACACCATGATAACTATATTATTGAACTATTTAGGACAATACTACCTTACAAATGGTCAATAGTTACCATTACAACTCTTGCTATTTTATTAGCAAAATTTTATCTCTATTTTATACCATCTACTTATGAATCTTATGCTGTTATAAATGTACGTGTTAACAATAATGTTAAAACAGAAGATGTCATACGAGACACCTTAGCCAAAACCAATACCAATGGCATTAAACAAGAGATGGCTATATTAAAAACATTTAAAACCAATCGACAAGCACTTAATGATGTTAATTTTAAGGTAAGATATTTTAAAAAAGAGAACTATAAGATGGTTGAACTTTATGGTGATACCCCCATAGAACTAACCAATATTAACTCTACATCTTATAACTATATAAATCATGAAATTAGACTCACTCCAAAAAAAGATGGTTTTACTTTAACATCAAAACTGTTAGGAGTCTCAAAACTATACCCCTTTAACCAAGAGGTTAAGACACCCTACTTTAAAGGAACAGTTACTAAAAAAAGAGATTTTAAAGATAGTATCTACTTAAAAGTTAATGGAAATAAGCGTTATATCTATGAGAGCATCATCAAAAATTCACTTAGCGTGAGTCAAATAAATCCTAATGCTAATCTTATAAAAGTTACATTTCAAGACACCATTCCTAAACGTGCCAATGAGTATATTGATGCTCTTGTAAAAGCTTATATTGCACAGAGCATCAAAAAGAAAGAGAGTACAAATAATAAAATTCTAACTTTTTTAGAGCGTCAACTAGAAGCGACTCAAATTAAGTTAGAAAAGTCTGAAAATCAACTAGAACAGTATAAATCAGCCAATAGTGTTGCCCCCTCTATTAAGACTAAAGATGCTTATGAGAAATTAAGTGCTATCGACCTAGAACTCTCTGAATTGGAACTTAAAGAGAAACTTGTAAGAAATTTAATAATTTTTATAAAAAACAATAAAAATCTTGATGCAGTTGCCCCAACCCTCTTGGAGTTTAATGCACAAACTACTCTAAAACTTATAGATGATTTTCAAAATTTTCAGCAGAAGAAAGAGGAGCTAAAATCAGAATATACAGAGAGGTATCCTGAACTAATAAAAGTAAGAAAATCGATAGAGAGAACTAAAAAGAAAATTATTTTAAATGTAAATAATATAAATTCAACACTTTTGACTAGAAAAAGAACTCTTATAAAACAAAAAAAGAGTTATGAAAAAACTCTAAAAGAGCTTCCTTTTAAAGAGAAAAAACTTATCTCCCTTCAACGTAAATATAGAGTAAACTCTAAAATGTACACCTATCTACTTGAGAAAAAATCAGAAAATGAGCTTATTAAAGTTGCTTCTGAATCTGATTATGAGGCTATAGATTCAGCCTATAACTCTGGAGTTCCTATTAAACCAAAACGTACTATTGTTGTGATGGTAGCAGGAGTTTTAGGATTTATTTTTGCTATTCTACTTGCCCTACTTCGTTCACTATTTGTTGATAAAATTGCAGATACAAAAGAGGTTTCACTCTTAACACAACTCCCTGTTTTTGGAATTATTCCTATCTTTAAAAACCCAATGTTGAGTGGAGATATTATTAAAGAGGCATTTCAAAAGTTAGCTACTAATTTAGAGTTTTCAAAAAAAGAGCATGAGGGGAACATTGTACTTATTACCTCAAACAGAGAGAGTGAAGGGAAAACAACCATCACCTCTAATTTAGCAGGAGTCTTTCAGAACTCACACTACAATATTATTGTAGTTGACTTCAATATGAAATCTCCATCACTTCACACCCTATTTGGAATTGAACATCAATACTCTGGAGTTAGTACCTATTTGAGTAAAAGAGATAATATTGGAAATATTATATTCTCAACCAACTACCCTAACATAGACATTATTACTGCTGGTCCTACTCCACCTAACCCACTAGAGCTACTTCTCTCTCCAAGACTAAAAGAGCTATTTGAAGCACTTAAAAAGCGTTATGACTATATTTTTATAGATACTGCCTCCTACAGTGACTCGCTAGATACACTCTACCTTATGCAGTATGCCGATACCAACCTTGTAGTACTTAAAGAGGGATTTACTAAAAAATCAACCATTACCAATTTAGAGAAGATTATTAAAGAGAAAAATCTTAAAAATATTGGTCTAGTACTACAGACAAATCCCAAAGATGATAAAAAAGGGTTAGATAGACTACTAATTAACAATATATCAACCAATAATCAAACTAATCTGACTCAACCAAAACCTATTCAACTTACAATGTGATATAATGTTATCGATGAAAAAAATAACATTTTTAATTAACTCTTTAACATCTGGAGGAGCAGAGAAGGTTCTCTCTGTAATTATTACCGAACTTATAGAACAAAAATTTGAAGTTGAACTGCTCTGTATTGAGAGGGACGATGTTCAACCACTTCCCCCTGAAGTCAAAAGAGTATATCTCTCCTCTCTTACTAAATATGACTCAAATATTAAAAAGTTTATATATCTACCCTATTTGGCACTTAAACTTAAAAAGCATATAAGAAAGAGCAATATTACCCTTATTCAGAGCCATATCTATAGAGCCAATTTTATAAACCTATTAGCAAAACTATTTGGTTCAAAACATAAAGCACAAGTGGTAGAGGTGACAAGTATTGGATATCTAATGGGTGGTAGTCTATCTCAAAAGATTAATCTATTTCTGGTTAAAACACTCTATAAATATGCCGATATGGTTATATTTAAAGCTAAAAAGATGAAGAGTGAATATATAAAATATATTAATAATAATAGTAGCTACACCATCATTCATAACCCCTATGATATAGAGAAGATAGAGAGACTCGCTTGTGAGCCTATAGATGACTTTGAGTTTAAAAAGAGTAAAAAATATATCACTACTGTAAGTCGTCTCTCAAAAGAGAAACAGCATAAGAAGATGATGGAGGCACTACTAGAGCTAGAGGAGTCTATTGAGCTTATTATTATTGGTGATGGGATTATTATTGATGAGCTAGAAGAGTATGCCAAACTCTTAAAGCTCTCAAAAAGAGTTCACTTTTTAGGGAAAAAATCTAACCCTTTTAAGTATGTAAAAGCATCAGATATTTTTCTACTCGCCTCAAAAGGAGAGGGATTTCCCAATGTTTTAGTAGAAGCGATGATTTGTGGCACACCTGTTATCTCTACCGATTGTATCTCTGGTCCTCGTGAGATTTTAGCACCCTCTACCGATATTGATTTTCAATTAACAGATAAGATTGAAATTGCTCAAAATGGTATTTTATATCCTGTAGATAAAAATAGACTACTAATTGAAGCGATTGAACTACTAATTAACAACAAAGAGCTACAAAAGAGCTACTCTAAAAAAGGAAAACTAGAGGCAAAAAGATATGCTCTTAAAAAGATTGTTGAGGAGTATAAAGGGGTAATATTTAACAAAAGTCAATAGATGTGACATAGTTACACCTACTCCACCCTCTCCCACTCATAATCAACAATATTACGACTATTACTATCAAACTCCACCCCTACAATAAAAATATCAGAAAATTTAGTCTGGTACTTTTGAGGGTAGTTTTTATCTTTTATCTGTTCTAATGCACCCTTTTGATTAACTTTAAACTCAAAGATATATAACATATCATCAAGAAAAACACTAAGGTCTATGCGTCCATCATTCGTTACATCTTCGGCGACAATTCTATCAAACCCT
>JALSQJ010000259.1 GCA_026985495.1 Campylobacteraceae bacterium | reverse complement strand
ATTGATAAATAAGTAAATTAAGTTTGTTGTTTTATAATCTAAAAAACAAAAGAGTTGAAATGCTAAATGAAAATCATAACTTAAAAAATGCCATTGAAATATACTTAAAACTTCTTAATAGCAGAGCCTATTTTGATGCACATGAAGTCTTAGAAGAGGTGTGGCATATATTAAGAAAAGAGAATCATCCTCAAAAAAACCTTGTTAAAGGTCTTATTAATGGAGCTATCTGTTTTGAACATATAAAACGAAATAGAGAAGATGCTTTTAGAAAAGCTAGACAAGTTTTGAACTCTTTTGAGAGACATAAACATCTATGTATAGAGGGGATTGAACACTTTGAACTATTTACTAAAGCATGTAAAAAGATAGAAGATTTAAAAAAAAATTACAACCTATAGAGACTATAGGTTAAGTAGTTATTTTGACTCACCAGCAAAAGGTAATAGAGCTGAAGCCCAAGTAAGCCCTCCACCAAAGGTATCAAGTAACATTAACTCACCTTTTTTAAGACGACCAGATTCCCAAACCTCATTAATAGCCATAGGTATAGATGCAGCAGATGTATTACCATATTTTCCAACGGTCAATACAACTTGCTCCTCTTTCATTTTTAATGCATCACCTACAGCTTTTATAATTCTATAGTTTGCTTGATGAGGAATAAAGTGTGGAATATCTTCAGATGCAATACTATTGTTAGCTAAAATATCTTTAACATCTTTTGTTAAAGTTTTTACAGCCAACTTAAATGTCTCATTACCTTTCATTTGAACAAAATTTAACCCCTCTTCAATAACCTGAGCAGAGAGAGGGTTAACTGTTCCAGGAGCAGGTGTCATAAGAAAATCTGAGTAAGAGCCATCAGCAGAAGCATGAACATCAATAAAAGCTTCATCTTTATCTTCAGTAGCTGAAATAACTGCCGCACCAGCACCATCTCCAAATAGAATACAAGTAGTTCTGTCTGTATAATCCACAATAGATGAGAACTTCTCTGCTCCTATAATAAGTACATGTTTTTTCATACCAGACTCAATAAAAGCTTTAGCAACAGAGAGAGCATAAACAAATCCACTACACGCAGCAGAGATATCAAATGCTTGAACATTTTTTATACCCAATTTATCAGAGATAATACATGAAGTTGCAGGCATATTAAAATAGTCTGGTGTTACCGTTGCACAGACAATCAAGTCAATATCTGAACTCTCTAACCCTGCTCTCTCTATTGCAAGTTTAGACGCTTTTGTTGCCATGTCACTAGTGTTTTCATCTACATCTGCAATTCTACGTTCACTAATACCCGTACGCTTTAAAATCCACTCATCGCTGGTATCTACCATTTTTTCTAAGTCTGAATTGCTTAATACTTTAGAGGGAACATAAGCTCCAATAGAATGAAATTTTGCGTACATTGTTTACCTTAAATATTATTTCTAACAGTTATTTTTTAGTAAGTAGCTCTTCAATAGCATCATTAACGCCTGAATCACTATATGCTATAGCTTGAAAAATTGCATTTTTTATCGCTTTAGCATTACTTTTACCATGCGATATAATAGCACAACCTTTCACTCCAAGTAAAGGGGCTCCACCATATTCTGCATAATCTACCTTCTCTTTGAGCTTTTTAAACACTTTTTTCTTCATTAAAAATGCCCCAATTTTAGCAGGAATTGATTTTTTGATATGTATTTTCATTAAATCAAAAACCGTTGAGACTACACCCTCACTAGCTTTTAGAACAATATTTCCAGTGTAACCATCACAAACAACTACATCAACTGAACCATTAAAAATATCTGAACCCTCAACATTACCTTTAAACCCAGGGAGATCTTTCATAAGTTTAAATGCCTCTTTTGTTAAAGCATTACCTTTACTGTCCTCCTCTCCATTTGAAAGCAAACCAACAGAAGGATTAGTTAAACCTAACAATTTTTGAGCATAAACTTCACCCATAATTGCAAACTCATAAAGGTTTTTAGCAGTACAATCTGTAACAGCTCCAACATCTAAAAGAAGTGTCTTTGCATTAATTGATTTATTTGGCATAAGTGTAGCCAATGCAGGTTTACTAATATTTGGTAAACGCCCTATTCTAAGTGTTGCTAAAGTCATGGTTGCACCTGAGTGTCCAGCTGAGACTACACCATCTGCTTTTCCATCACGAACCAACTCTACAGCTTTGTAGATAGATGAATCTTTTCTCTTCAATGCTTGTGTCGCTTGGTCAGACATAGCAATAACATCGTTAGAGTCTATAATCTCTACTTTATCAAGATAAAATTCTGGGAGAAATGAGGTAATTTGTTCTCTATTACCCACAAGAATAGGTAAAAACTTTTTTTGGTCAAGTGCATCAACTACACCTTCAATGATAGGTTCGGGACCAAAGTCCCCACCCATTGCATCGATAGCAATTCTAATCATTCAGAACTACTTACTATGCTTTTTTTGTGTTATATTCACCAGTAGTCATATTCATGTGGTGAGGCATTCTCCATGTACCATCTTCATCTTTTACAGGTCGTGGTAATGTTAATTTATAGTGTGTTCTTCTTTTTGCTGATCTAGTCTTTGATACTCGTCTTTTAGGTACTGCCATTTTTAATCCTTATTTTTAAAATTCTTTTTCGAACTCAGACTCATCTTCACTGCACTTTTCACAGCACTTAAATGAGTTTTCAATAGAAGATATTTCACTTTGAACTATAAATTCAAGGTCAATTATCCCATCAATAAATTCGATTATATCTAAATCATCTTCAGTCTCAATAACTTCATCACTTAAAGTTAAATTAAGGGGTGATTTCATATCATATTGATACTCTTCACCACATCTGTCACAAAAGAGTTTAACCTCTCCATCCATTTCTCCTTCGAGTCTCACCCGATGATAACCTCTTTTAACCAAAAATCCCTCTAATGAAACACCTGAAACGGTTAGTTCAAAAGTTTTTTTGGTTGAACCAATTTTATTAAAAACTATTTTCACAGTTTTAATACCTTATAGAAGCTCTCTTTGTGCAAAGAAAAAGTTAATTTCGTTAACTGCATTCTCAAGAGAATCAGAACCATGTACAGCATTAGCATCTATGCTCTCTGCAAAATCTGCTCTAATAGTACCAGCTTCTGCTTCAGCAGGGTTTGTAGCACCCATAAGGTCTCTATTTTTTTGCATTGCATTTTCACCTTCAAGTACAGTTACAACAACTGGTCCTGAAATCATAAACTCTACAAGGTCTTTAAAGAAAGGACGCTCTGCATGAATTGCATAAAACTCCTCTGCATCAGCTTTTGAGAGTTGAATCTTTTTTGTTGCTGCAATTCTAAGATTAGCTGCTTCAAATCTAGCAAGAATTTGACCTACTACATTTTTAGCTACTGCATCTGGCTTGATTATTGATAATGTTTGTTCCACGATTTTGCTCCATTAAGCTTAGTGATTTTACTTAAAATAACCACTACTAAAGTATTTTGAGCTGGAATTATATCAAAAAAGTATTAAAAATAAGATTTATTTAAATGATATTTATTTAAGAAATATAGATAGTTACAAAGTACGATGAAATCGTACTTTGTAGAGATTAAGAGTTAGTCTTCAACTACGTCTGTACCTGGTGCACCTCTATCTGGATGAAGAGTTAACCCCTCTTTTGGCTCATCCCAAACAATACACTCTTCTGTTGGACAAGCTTCAGCACATGCTGGAGTATCAAAGTGACCTACACACTCAACACATTTATCTTCATAAACATAGTAAATCTCTTCACCTGTTGGGTTATCATCCTCATCTACGATTGCTTCTGTTGGACATTCGTCAATACAAGCTGCACAATTGATACAAGTATCTAAAATTTTTACTGCCATTTTCATTCCTTATTTTAATGTTATAAAACTATAGCCAAAGTAGATTAAAAAATTCTTTAATAGAGAATTTTCAACGCTATTTTTTCTATAAATTCGTTGCATATTGGTACAGGTGAGTAGTTTTTATACTAACTACCTAACCAATATTAAAATAGTCTCTAATATCATTTACTCTGTTTAACTTTTCCCAACTAAAATTCATATTCTCTCTACCAAAATGACCATAGGCTGCTGTTTTTCTATAAATGGGTTGTAGCAGGTCAAGCTCTTTAATAATACCTGCAACAGAGAGATCAAAAAGTTTTTCAACACATTCCTCTATTTTAGCTTCATCTATGGTGCTTGTACCGTATGTATCTACCATAATAGAGACAGGTTTTACCACACCAATAGCATAAGCAATCTGTATGGTTAATTTTTCAGCTACACCTGCAGCAACCATATTTTTAGCAATATATCGTGCTGCATACGATGCTGAACGGTCAACTTTTGTTGGGTCTTTTCCTGAAAATGCTCCACCACCATGAGGAGAAGAGCCACCATAGGTATCGACAATAATCTTTCGACCTGTCAACCCTGCATCTCCTTGTGGACCACCAATTACAAAACGACCTGTAGGGTTAATATGGTAAACAGTATCGTTATGTAGTAACTCTTTAGGTATTACCTCATTAATAACTTCTGTTACTATTGTCTCTTTTAGTAACTCTATTGATATATTTTCATGATGTTGAGTTGAGATTACAATAGTATCAACAGTAACTGGTTTACCATCGATATACTTCACACTCACTTGTGCTTTTCCATCTGGTCTTAAAAATGGAACTGTACCATTTTTCCTAACTTCAGCTAATTTTTCTGTAAGCTTATGAGCCAAAGAGATGGGTAGAGGCATCAACTCTGGTGTCTCATTACAAGCATATCCAAACATTAACCCTTGGTCACCTGCCCCTATCTCTCCTGATACTTGGTCAACACCTTGATTAATATCAAGACTCTGCTCACCTATTCCATTAAGAATTCCAGCTGAACGATAATCAAAACCAAATGATGCATCGGTATAACCAATTTCACGAATAACTTTTCGTGCTATCTCCTGCATAGGTGCGTAAATCTCTGTTTTTAACTCCCCTGCGATAACACAAAAACCGTTACTAAGCAGTATCTCACACGCTACTCTAGCTTTAGGGTCACGCTCTATAATATAATCTAATATAGCATCAGAAATTTGGTCTGCCATCTTATCTGGATGACCCTCTGTTACCGATTCACTGGTAAAAATATACTCTTTTGCCATCTACTCTCTTTCTCTAAATATCTATCTTTTTAGCTAACTGCTCTGGAAGTAACCCTAGAGACTCTTCTACCAATTTAGTATTACCATGAGTAATAAAGCTATCTTCATACTCAAAAGTTTTTAACTCTATATCTGATATCTTCTCTTCATTTAAAAACTCCAATATAGCAGAACCAACACCACCCATCTTTGCTGAATCTGAAAATATATACCATCTTTTATGGTTTTGAGACAACTCTTTTAAGCTCTTCGTATCTAAAGGTTTTACAAAACGTAAATCTAAAATAGTTGGTTCAGCCTCAATAAGCTCTGCTACCTGCTCTGCTCTACCTACACCATTACCATAACCAATAAAGAGTATCTCTCTACCCTCTTTAAGGATTTTAGATTTTCCTAATTCAAATGGAGTTGTGTCGCTATTTTGTGAGGTAAATGCTCCTCTTGGATATCTAAAGGCACAAGGTGTTGGAAAATCCTTTGCAAACTCCATGGCTAACTTCATTGAGGTATCGCTAGAGGGGGCAAAGATAGTCATATTTGGAATAGCTCTCAAAAATGAAATATCAAATACTCCTTGATGTGTCTCTCCATCTTCTCCTACAATTCCAGCTCTATCAATAGCAAAAGCAACACCTAAATTCATTAGACAAATATCATGAATAAGTTGGTCATATCCTCGTTGTAAAAAGGTAGAGTAGATGGCACAAAATGGTTTAAAACCCTCTTTTGCCAATGCACCCATAGATGTTACAGCATGTTGCTCAGAGATAGCAACGTCCCAAAAACGGTTGGGGTATTTTGCCATAGCCATACTCATACCAGTACCACTAGGCATAGCAGCAGTTACTCCTACTACTTTTTCATCGTTGTCTGCTAACTCTACCAATGTCTCTGCAAAAATAGCTGTTGATGCTTTTGGTGCTGATTTCTTTTGAGAAACACCTGTAT
>JALSQJ010000258.1 GCA_026985495.1 Campylobacteraceae bacterium | reverse complement strand
AGGTCAAACGCTATAAATACTACAAATGAGAGTGTCAATGCTAGTAATAGCCGTTTTTGAAGATCGTTTTGTTGTTCCACTAGAAATTACCTTTTTTATTCTTATTATATTAAATATTTACTGTATATGTTAAATTATATTAATATTTTAAGAATTATATTTAAATTAATTTGTAAATTATATCAAAAAGTGTTTAAAAATATCATTGTTTTAAGGCTTTTAAACGTTTTAATGCCTTAAATATCTCTTCTGTAGTTTTATGATACTCATTTAATAATAAATTCGGTTTAGCTACTAATATGTAGTTACCTACTTTTAAATTGTCAATATGATTTAAAAAGTGAGCACGAAGAAGTCGTTTGGCTCGATTTCGATGGACAGCATTACCAACTTTTTTACTAGCAACTATCCCTACTTTATACTCTTTTGACGAAGATTGAAAAAAGAGTACAAATGATGAAGTGTGTACAGTTTTAGAGTTGTTATAAACTCTGTTGAACTCTTTAGTAGTTTTAATACTACTGAAATGTTTTAAACTGCTAATCTTTTTCTACCTTTTGCTCTTCTAGCAGAAATTACTTTACGACCGTTTTTAGTTTTCATTCTTGTTCTAAATCCGTGAGTTCTTTTTTTTGGTGTGTTATGTGGTTGAAACGTTCTTTTCATAACTAAGTACCATCCTTATTAGTATTTTACCCACAATGTTACCCATGAGCATTAATTTGAAACGCGATTTTATCTAATCTAATCTTAAGAGTCTGTTATATTGACTCTATTTTTAAATATTAATGTAAAAACTGCACATTAAAAGATTAACTGCTATAATGCTTTAAATAATTCAGGTTAAAAAGAGTAATAAACTATGGCAAAAAAAAAGAAAAAACAGACAATAAAGATAAATAATAAAATAAAAGAGATTATGAATGGTGAACCTTTTGATGAAGGGATTAAACATTTAAGTGAAGATACTCTTGTTGAACTTACCATGTTACTTGACCTAAAAGTAGCAATGCTTGTTAAAAAAGAGATGATTCGTGCATTACGACAAGTTTGGTCAGAGGGGAACAATCAACTTCGTCTGCATATCGTTAACTACTTAGACCAGATGAACTTAACAAAATCTAAAGTAAAGGAGAGTGATAAAATCTCTTATATTGTTTCTATTTTAAACAAAATACCTCACGACAGGGAGGAGGAGCAACTTATTCTATCCTCCTTTATAGATGCAAAATTTAATAAGATAACTCAAGAGAAGATAGAGAATAAGCTAAACTACATACGACAGCAAAAGCTTATGGATATTTGGGAGAAGAGAGTTGATGTAGAGTTTAATACACTTTCACAAATGGAATTCTACGAATCTTATGAGTTTGAGATGAATGAAGAGACTTTTTACAAATCACTGCTTACTACAACAACGACTATTGAGCAGAATCTTCTTTTAAATAGAGATGAACTCTATATTAAAGAGAATTTAAAGGCTCTTAAACTCTCTGCCATAGCTAAAAAAAAAGAGGAGATAAGAGTTTTTTTAGAGCGTGTTAAAAGTGGTCACAAATATCTATCTGAACTTGAGGTGATAGAACTTATACGCTCCATGCCTCCTGAAGATAATTTTTATGAGATTGAGATTCCACTTGATATTCTTAGAGAAATTGTTGCTATTATTGACCCTCTATACTTTGTAACGCTACAGGGAAGCACCATCTCTGTAAGCAAAGAGAAATCTTACCCATTTTACAACACTTCTATACCCTACAAAGCTTTAGTTACATATGAGCGTCGTTTTATATATCAACTGATATGGCATGAGAAAGAGTTACCCATAAAAGAGGATTTACTTCAAGTTAAAGAGGAGATGAAAAACCATTTTGAACAGAATTTAGAAGATATTGAGAGTGAACTCTTTAAACTTAGTGAGGGACTAGATTTAGAAGAGAGTGTTATTCATAAATTTATTGTACAGTTTTTAGAACCTCAACTCCTTGCATCTAAAAATTTAAAAGTTAAAGAGAAAGTTAAAAGACGTATTGTTTACCACTTTATAGAGCATATTCGACCTTTAAAAGAGAAGAGACGAAAAGAGGAACTTTTAGCTAAAACCATTCGTGATTTTAAAAACCTTTTCCCTTTGGCTAGATTACTTAAACGTGAAATTATTTTTCATGTGGGTCCTACCAACTCGGGTAAAACCTATGAGGCACTTCAAGAGTTGAAAAAAGCCGATACAGGTTACTACTTAGCTCCACTTCGACTTTTGGCACTAGAGGGGTATGAAAATCTAAAAGCAGAGGAAATTGGAGTCTCACTTATTACAGGTGAAGAGGAGATAATTGATGAGGAGTCAACCCATATAAGTTCAACTATTGAGATGATGAATGGTTCAGTAGATGTTGATGTTTGTGTAATTGACGAAATTCAAATGATTAACGACCGAGACCGTGGTTGGGCGTGGGCAAATGCTATTATTGGAGCTCCTGCTAAAAAGATTATCTTAACAGGTTCGGCTGATGTCCTAGAAGCAGTTACAGAACTATGCGAATACCTAAATGAGCCACTAACCATTAAACATTTTGAGCGTAAAAATCCACTTAATCTACTACCAAATCCAACTCCTATTAAAGAGATAGAGTCAGGAACAGCCATTGTTGCTTTTTCACGTCGTGATGTATTAAGCTTAAAACAGCAACTCTCTCAACGCTATGAGGTCTCTGTAGTTTACGGTAATCTTTCCCCTGAAGTGCGTCGTGAAGAGGCTAGAAGATTTAGAGAGGGTAAATCACAAATTTTAGTAGCCACAGATGCTATTGCCATGGGATTAAACCTTCCAATTAAAACCCTACTCTTCTCTAAAGATAATAAATTTGATGGACTAAGAAGACGAGAACTTTACCCAACAGAGGTTGCACAAATATCTGGTAGAGCAGGTCGTTACGGTTTAGAAGAGGTGGGGTATATTGGTGCTTTAGATGCAAAAACATTAGAGACCATAGAGTCCAAATTTTATCAACCACTACCCAATATTGAACTCCCATTTTCAGTTATGGCAAGTTTAGAACATGTCATGCTTATTGGTGAAATTTTAGAGACACAAAACCTCTCAACCATCTTAAACTTTTTTGCGGCTAATATGGAGTTTGAAGGACCTTTTGTAGCTGCTAATATTGACTCTATGTTAGAGATTGCAGCCATTGTTGATGAATACCGTTTAGATTTAAAAACACGCTTTCATTTAGCCTGTGCCCCTGCTTCTATCTCTTCTCCATATATTGAGTCTGTATTTCACCGATATATAAAACAGATAGAAGCCAATCAAGAAGTAGCCTACATTCCCCCTCGTGACCTACCAAAAGTTGCCCAAACCAATGAGATGATGCTCAACGCTGAAGACCGAGTCCGTGAAATTTCACTCTACCTATGGCTCTCATTTAAATTTGAAAATCTCTTTTTAGAAAAAGAGAAAGCACTAGCAACAAGAGTACGACTCAACAACTATATTGAAGCCTCTTTAAAACAAGGTAACTTTATAAAAAAATGTAATCGTTGTGGAAAGAGTTTAGACTTTACCTACCGTTTCTCTATATGTGACAGCTGTTTTACAAAAGGACGACGAGGAGGTCGCTCTAACAATAGAGGGGCAAGAAATGGTAATGGGAAAAATAGAAGTGGTGGTGAGAAACGAACGTCAAGACGACGTTCGTAAAACTTTTAAAGCTTTGGTCCTGCAGCAGAGTAATCAAACTCTGAACCATTATCATTATATCTGTCAAAATTTTCAATAAATTTACCTGCTAGAGACCTAAGAGTTTCATCAAATTTCTCTTTGCTCTCCCATGTACTCATAGGGTTCAAAATAGAGTTATTGGTAATTCCGTTAAGAGAGGTTGGGAACTTTAAGTTAAAAACAGGAACAGTATCAAACTCTGCATCATTAATAGAACCATTCAAAATACCATTAATACAAGCTCTAGTATCTTTGATACTCATACGTTTTCCAGCACCATTAAGTCCTGTATTTACAAGATAGACATTTACATTGTGTTCATCTATCTTTTTACCAAGTAGTTTTGCATATTTAGTAGGGTGAAGAGGTAAAAAAGCCTCTCCAAAACATGCAGAGAATGTAGTAACTGGCTCTGTAATTCCACGCTCTGTTCCTGCAACTTTTGCTGTATATCCACTTAAGAAGTAATACATTGCCTGTTCTCTATTAAGCTTAGATACAGGAGGTAAAACTCCAAAAGCATCGTAAGATAAGAATATAATATTGCTAGGGTGACCAGCTTGTAAATCTTTTTTATGATTTACAATATGTTCAATAGGATAAGAGACTCTTGTATTTTGTGTTTTTGAAATATCTGAATAATCGACATTACCAGAAGCATCTGCAACCACATTTTCTAAAAGAGCATCTTTAACAATGGCACCAAAAATTTCTGGTTCATTCTCCTCTTTAAGGTCAATAACTTTTGCATAACAACCACCCTCAAAGTTAAAGACACCATTATCGTCCCAACCATGTTCATCATCACCAATTAAGGCTCTCTCTGGGTCAGTTGAAAGAGTTGTCTTTCCTGTTCCTGAAAGACCAAAGAAGAGACAAACATCATCATCTTTACCTACATTTGCTGAACAGTGCATAGAGAGTTTTCCCTCTAATGGTAACCAGTAGTTCATCATAGAGAAGATACCCTTTTTCATCTCTCCACCATACCATGTTCCACCAATGATAGAGATATTCTCCTCAATATTAAAACATACATAAACATCTGAGTGTAAATCCATAGCTTTGTAATTTTCATTTGTAGTTTTACAACCGTTATAGACAACGAAATCTGGTTCAAATGTTTTCAACTCCTCTTCAGTAGGACGAATAAACATATTTTTTACAAAGTGTGCTTGCCATGCAACCTCTGAAATAAAACGAACTGATTTTTTACTAGCATCACTAGCTCCAGCATAGACATCCATAATATAAATATCTTTTCCAGATAGTTGCTTTTTAGTCAAATCAAAAAGGGTATCAAATTTCTCTTTATCAATCTTTTTGTTAATATCACCCCAAGAGATATGTTCATTTGATGGTACTTGATCCACAAAATATTTATCTTTTGGACTTCTACCTGTAAAAATACCAGTGTCACACATTGCTGTTCCAGTAGATGAGATTTTACACTCATTCTTGTTAACTTCATGTGCTTGAAGTTCATCATAACTAAGGTTATAGTAAACCTTCCCGATATTTTCAAGTCCTAACTTATCAAGACCATTTGGTGTAGGGGTGCTCATTTCATGTACCTTTTCATTTTATATATGTTAACTTTTTGCTATGTAAAGTGATTAATACTACGTAAACCAACTATAGCAAATAAAAGGAGATAGATTAAGATCTCATTTTATTTACCATATAGTAATAATCTAAACTTGATATACTTTTTAACACCTATAAATTTAAACAGAATTATACTATTGAATATATATTAACAAACTTACTTAAAGTGATTATTTAAAATAACGTTACTTAACGCAACGTTATTTTTTTATGTAGTTTTATTTAAAAATAGAAAGGAGTACACCAGCTGCAACTGCTGACCCAATTACACCTGCAACATTTGGTCCCATTGCGTGCATAAGTAGAACATTACCTGGTTTCTCTTCTGCCCCAACTTTAGATACAACCCGTGCAGACATTGGTACGGCAGAAACACCTGCTGCTCCAATTAGTGGATTTATAGGGTCTTTAGAGAACTTATTCATCACTTTTGCCATAAGCACACCCATTGCAGTACCTGCTGAGAATGCTAAAAGACCGATAATCATAATACCTAAACTCTCTAATACCAAGAACTTATCTGCTGCTAGTTTTGAACCAACACCAAGACCTAAGAAGATAGTAATAACATTAATTAAAGAGTTCTGCATAGTATCACTCAATCTATCAACAACACCTGACTCTTTGGCAAAGTTACCAAATGCAAATGCTCCAATAAGTGGTGTTGACTCAGGAAGAAGCATAATAGACAACATCAATACAACTATAGGGAAAATTAATTTCTCTAATCTATGTACTTGGCGTGTTCTCTTCATTACAATCTGTCGCTCCTCTTTGGTTGTTAATGCTCTCATTATTGGAGGTTGAATAACAGGAACAAGTGCCATATATGAATAGGCTGCAACAG
>JALSQJ010000257.1 GCA_026985495.1 Campylobacteraceae bacterium | reverse complement strand
AGAGCAGGATTAGATAGTGATACTATTGAGCTTATCTCAAAGATAGAGAATATCATCTATATCTCTTGTAATCCTGAGACATTGGCACGAGATTTAGAGAGTTTGACAAAAAGTCATAATATAGATGAGAGTGCCATGTTTGACCAGTTTCCTCATACTCCTCATATTGAATCTGGAGTTTTTTTAACTAAAAAAAATTAATTAATGTTCTGTTAATAAATTTTTGTTACAATCAATTATACTCTCTATAAGAAATAAATTTTGCTTATAGAATTTTTTAAGATAGGATTATATATGTTGAAAACATTTTTTTCGATGAAGATTGCCACTTTGGTTATCTTCTTATTTGGTGCAATTATTGGAGGGGCAACATTTATTGAGAATGACTATGGAACCCAGACAGCACAAGCACTTATTTACAATGCTCGTTGGTTTGAGTTCTTTATTCTCTACTTTATCTTACTATTACTCTACAATATGTTTAAGTATAAGAGTTACAAAAGAAAACCATCAGTTTTTATTTTTCACTTAGCTTTTTTGGTTATTGCTATTGGTGCAGCCATTACTCGTTATGTAGGTTATGAGGGGATAATGCATATCCGTGAGGGGCATAGTACAAGTAGTATTGTCTCTGCACAAAAAGTATTGAGAATTCATCTTGAAGCTAATGGTGAAACTGGAAACTTAGAGCAAGAGATGCGTTTCTCGTCAATGACTAAAAATAGTTTCTCAAAATCTTGGGATTTAGCAGGGAAAAATGTCAAGGTAGAGTTGGTCAACTATCTACCTGCAGGAGAGCAGTCACTAGTAGCTGATGAAAAAAATGGTAAAAAGGTGCTAGAGATGATGGTCTCTTCTGGGGGAAAAGGGAGAAATATCTACCTTATGGAGGGCGAACTCTATGATGCAGGAACTTTTATGCTCACCTTTAATCATAGAGTAGATAATCCCACTAAACCATTGATAAATATCTCTTCTAAAGAAGATGGAACATTACAAGTTGAGAGTGGATTTGATATGAAAACCCTCTCAATGCTAACACGAGAAGAGGGTAACTTAACTAAAGGAGTTAATGAGTTTACTACTAAAAAACTCTATCAATTTAATGGAAACTCAATTGTTTTAAAGAAGTTACATAAAAAATCAGTTATGAAGTTTATTAGTCCATCACATAAAACAAAAAATGGAAAACCTGAAATTGCAACATTTGTAGTTGATGTTGATGGAGAGAAAGAGAAAGTTGACCTCTTTGCTTATGCTGGAGATATTAGTGAAGTTCAACATGTAACAGTAGGAGGAGTAAATATCGCAATCTATCTAGGTGTTAAAAAAATACCTCTACCATTCTCTATTAAACTTATCGATTTTCAGTTACAACGTTACCCTGGTTCAATGAGTCCATCTTCATACTCTTCAGATGTTGAATTAACCGATAAAGAGAGAGGAATTGACTCTATGCCTTATAAAATCTATATGAACCATATACTTGACCATAGAGACTATCGTCTCTTCCAATCATCGTATGACCCAGATGAAAAAGGAACTGTACTCTCTGTTAACCATGACCCAGGAACATTGCCAACCTATATAGGGTATATTCTATTGGCACTTGGAATGATTTGGTCACTTATTGATAGTAGAGGTCGTTTTCAAAAGCTTCTTAAGGGAGCTAGAAAATTACAAACAGCATCAGCTTTTATTTTAACATTTGTTGCAGTTGGTTCACTCACTCCTCTACAAGCATCAACTCTACCAGAGTTAGACTCCAATACGACAAAGATGATTCACTCTTTTAGTGAGGAGAGTGTTAGTAGATTTGGACATTTAATTGTTCAAGATAGTCGTGGACGTATGAAACCTATTGATACTTTGGCTCATGAATTAATCGCTAAATTGACAAATAAAAGTTCTATTTATGATGTTGAACCAACAGCAATGTTATTGGGTATGACGGTTGAACCAAAACGTTATCAGTATATTCCTATGATTAAAGTTAACCATACACGTATTGCCAAAGAGCTTGGTCTGCCAGAGGGTGCAAAGTTTGCTCCATTTATCTCATTTTTTACAGAAGAGGGTGAGTATAAACTTCAAAAACAGATTAATGAGTCGGTACGGAAAAAGCCTTTAGATAAAAACCTTTATGATAAAGAGTTGGTAAAAGTAGATGAGCGTCTCAATGTTGCCTATATGATTTATACAGGCTCACTACTTCAAATCTATCCTATACCTCATAGTGTAAATAATAAGTGGATGAATCCTCAAGATGCTATATCTCAACTACCAAAAGAGATTTCAGAGATGGTTAGAATGATGACTGTCTATCTATTTCAGGGGGCAAATGCTATTCAGCAAACAGGTGATACTGATCAATTTAATAAGGCTATTAATCTTATTGAAATGTATCAAAAAAAGTTTGGTTCAGAGGTATTACCTAGTAAAAGAGCCGTTGATATTGAGATAGAGTATAACAAGTTAGGGCTATTTTCAAAATTAGTACCTATCTATCTGTTAGTAGGGATTTTTTTACTGTTAGCCTCTTTTGTTAATGTTGTTAAACCTTATAGTGCTATGAAGCATATTATGACTATCTCTTGGGTTATTATGATTGGTGCATTTATACTGCATGTAGTTTCAATGGCAATGCGTTGGTATATCGGAGGACATGCTCCTTGGTCAAATGCTTATGAGTCCATTGTCTTTATTGCAGGAGCAACTGTGGTAGCAGGACTTATTTTTGCAAGAAAGTCACCATTTACACTTGGAGCAACTGGTCTATTAGCAGGTATTACTATGGGTGTGGCACATATGAACTTCATTAACCCAGAGATTACTCAGCTAGTTCCTGTACTTAAATCTTACTGGTTAATGGTTCATGTAGCAACTATTATCTCTGGTGATGGTTTCTTGGGGCTTGGCTCTATGCTATCACTTTTAGTCATTATTCTGTTCATTATGAAAAAAGATGGAAAAGAGAATATCGACCGTGCCATTAAAGAGTTGACCAATATTGCTGAAATGAGTCTTATTGTAGGTCTTTTCTTATTAACTGTAGGAAACTTCTTAGGTGGAGTATGGGCAAATGAGTCTTGGGGTCGTTACTGGGGTTGGGATTCTAAAGAGACATGGGCTGCTGTAACTATTTTAGTCTATGCAACAATTCTACATTTACGATTTATTCCTAAGTTTAACAATCCATTTGCCTTTAATGTGGCATCACTTTGGGGGTATTCAACAGTTATTATGACATATTTTGGAGTCAACTATTACCTATCAGGTCTTCACTCTTATGCAGCAGGAGCTCCAATGCCACTACCAAACTGGGTTATTCCATCGGTAATTGGACTCTTTATCTTAACAATGATTTCTGCAAAAACATGGAGTAATATTAAACTAGCACTAATGATACTTACCCCTCTTGCCCTTTGGGTAGCAGGACTTCTTTTTATGCTTAGTTAATAGTGGCTTTTTAAACCTAAAGTTCAACTTCTTTAGTTGGACTTTTGACTACTTTTTTATCTTACCTTTAACTTCTAAACTCTTCTCTTCTAAATTTTTTATCTTGATTTTTATTAAAAAATATAATTAATATTTAAATTTATTAAAAATTAATATAACTAAGTTAAAAATAACAATTAAAATTATATAATATTTTTAATATAATACTAAGGAACAAAAAATGAAAAAAATTATTTTACTATTAGCAGTTATCTTAACAATGAACTTAATAGCAAATCCATTTGATAATATGAATATAAACCCTCTTCATCAAGTAGTAAGAGAACAAGTCTCTCAAAAGTTTATATATGCAAGAAGAGCAGCAGTAAAAGGAAATGTACGGGCACAGTTTGATTTGGGGCTTATGTATGCAAGAGGTGAGGGTGTAAGAAAAAATGAGAGATTGGCTTTTAAGTGGTTTCATAAAGCAGCAAGAAACAATCATGTGGAGGCAAAATTTTATATGGGTCTTAGTTTTGCACAAGGAAGAGGTGTTAGAAAACAGACTCAACTTGCACGTTATTGGTTTAAACAAGCTGTAAAGGCAGGTCACTTTAAGGCGATTGCATTTTTAGCATCTATTGAGAAAGAACTTCAATCATCTTATGGAATAGGTCAAAGAATAGGGCTTAATACTTATAGATAGTTTTTAATATTTATTTTAATATTTTTTTTATTGTTTCAGAGCAAACAGTAAGACCTACAGCTCCTGTGACTGCTACACAGGAGCCTTTTTCAACACAATTATCCTCTTCAGGAGAGAATACTACCGTGAAGTTTCTATCAAATTTTGCTTTTTTGAGTTCATTTCGTATCTTTCTAGCTAAGGCATCACCATGTGTTTTCCAAATAGAGGCAACTTCTATCTTTGAGGTATCAAATCGTTTGGCTGAACCTAAAGCCATAATAAGTTTTTTATAACACTTTTTTGCAATCTCTATTTTTACCTTTGTAGTATCAGCACAATCGAGTACTAAATCATAGGGGTCAAAGTTAAACTCCTCTACCCACTTCATATCCATCTTTTGGTTAATAGTTGTAACTGTAGGGTAGAGTTCCTTAAGTCTCTTTACTTTTACCTCTCCAACTGCTTCTGAACCTATCTGTCTATTTTGATTTGTCTCATCGTAAACATCATAGTCTAAAATGGTAATATCTGAAACTCCTGAACGGTATAGACAATCTAGTGCATAAGAGCCAACACCACCAACACCTAATATGAGTATTTTACTATTTCTAATTTTTTCAAAGTTCTCCTCTCCAAAAAGAAGAACACATCGTTGAAATCTTAAATCCATCTCTTCAACTCCTCAATATCGTTATGTGAAGTCATATCAAGATGAATAGGAGTAATAGAGACATAACCACTTTTAACAGCTTCTACATCGGTCATCTCCCCTTCTGTTTTACGCCACTCATGGTTGACCAATCCTATCCAAAAATACTCTTGTCCACGTGGATTTATGTGTGCATCTGCATCGTTGGTATAGATACGGCTTCCTGTTTTTGTTATTTTAAACCCTTTTGAACTCTCTGGAGTAGTAGCAGGTATATTTATATTTAAAAATTTACGAGGTTCAAGAGGGAATCTACCTTCAAAAATTTTCTCTACAATAGTTTTAATGGTTTGTGTAGCAAGTTCATATAAGAAATTCTCTTTTTCGTGCATATCATCAGAGAAGTCTTGAGAGATTGCAATGGCAGGAACACCTTGTAGTACAGCCTCCATTGCTCCACTAGCTGTTCCTGAATAGGTAATATCTTCACCCATATTTGCACCAATATTAATACCTGAAATAACTAAATCTGGTTGGGCATCTTTAGGGTATAGTTTATGAAGAGCCAAAAAGATACAATCTGTTGGCGTACCATCATCTAGTTTATAGAAATTTGGTTCTAGTTCTACAAAGCGTAGAGGTTTTGTTAATGTAAGTGAGTGACCACAAGCAGATTTCTCAAGTGTAGGGGCAACGGTAATAATTTGAGCAATAGGTTTAAGCACTTTAATTAGAGCTAAAAGAGCAGGAGAGTCAAAGCCATCGTCGTTGGTTATTAATATTCTTTTCATAATGTATGGTATAATAAGCTTCATTAAAATTAGACTTCTTGTAGAGGTCTATTATATAAATTAGAGGAAATAACGTGCAAAAAGAACCAATGTTAAAAGTTACATTTGATAAGTTATCAACTGAGTTAGAGCAGTTAAAAACAGTGGAACGTGCTAAGATAGCAAAAGTGATAGATACGGCAAGAGAGTTGGGAGATTTAAAAGAGAATGCTGAGTATCATGCTGCTAAAGATAAGCAAGGACTTATGGAGGCTCGTATTTTAGATTTAACCGATTTGATAGGTCGTGCACAGGTCATTGACCCTACCTCTTTGTCTCATGAACGTATCAGTTTTGGCTCAACTGTTAAGCTTATTGACCAAGAAGATGATTCAGAAGTTACATACACTTTGGTAGGGTCACAAGAGTTAAACCCTGATAGAGGTCTTATCTCTATTAGTTCTCCAATGGCAAGAGCATTACTTGGAAAAGAGGAGGGTGATGAGGTTGAGATTACTCTTCCAAGTGGTAAAAAAGTATTTGATATAGAGTCTGTCTCTTATGAGGAGATAGATATATAATGGTAAATGTAGGTGTAGTAGGGGCAAGTGGTTATACTGGTTTAGAGTTAGTTAAGATGTTGATAACACATCCTAAATTTGTTCTAAAATATTTAGCAACTACAACTGGAGATACTGTGATTGAAGCTCTCCACCCATCATTAGTAGATGTTATTACTT
>JALSQJ010000256.1 GCA_026985495.1 Campylobacteraceae bacterium | reverse complement strand
TCTAAATGAACCTTCTCCATCTTTTAGCCTTTAATTTGTAGATAAAGTTAGTTTAACATATAATTTTATACTATAAATATTATTATATTTATTAAAATATTATTTTAATTTAAAGATGTTGATTGGTAACACTATTTTTTTTATACCTAAAAATAGAAATAGAGTAAGAGCTGAAACTAAAATGATTGAAGCACCAGAAGCTATGTCATACTCATACGAAAACCATAGTCCAATAAGTGTAAATAGAGCAGAGAATGCTCCAGAGAGTATCATCATCATATATAGAGTAGTAGAGAGTTTCTCTGCAATATATACAGGAATTGTTAGCAATGCAATAACTAAAATAAGACCAACAACTTTAATTGCAACTACCACAGTAAGAGCAGATAGCACTAAAATAAGTGTATAGAAAAACTTAACATTAATACCTCGTAAAGAGGCATACTCACTATCGTAAGAGACTGCTAAAATTTCTCTGTACCAAAAGGTCATAATGAGAACAATAATAGCCAAAAGCCCACCCATAAACCATAAGTCAAAGTGGCTAACAGCTAAAATAGAGCCAAAAAGGTAGCTCATAAAGTCAGCTTGATAACCAGGTGTTAGGTCAATAAGCACTACCCCAACAGCCATTCCAACAGCCCACATAAGACCAATAAAGGTATCCATTCGATCTCTCTCTTTAAGGGTAATGGCTGAAATAATTAATGATGCTATTACAGCAAATATAGAAGCCCCTAAAAAGATAGGCAGACCAAAATAGACAGCCAAGCCAATTCCCCCATAAGCAGTATGAGCAATTCCACCTGCTAAAAATACCATTCGGTTTACAACAATAAGTGAGCCAATAATCCCTGAAGCTAATGAGACCAAAATCCCTGCAATAAGTGCATTTTGAATAAACTCATAAGAGAGTGCCTCTATCATTAGTTTGCTCCTTTAAAAAGGTTGAACATCTCAACTTCACAAAAGTGGTTACATTGGTGAGTTACCCCTCTTTTAAAATTTTGAGCCTCATGGTTGGTTAGCCGTTTGTTGATGTGTACTACCTTGTTAGCATACTGCATAATGACCGATATATCGTGACTAACTACAATAATAGTAATATATCTATTTAAATCTTTTAGTAGCTTATATATCTGTTTTTGACCATCAATATCGATACTTGCTGTAGGTTCATCTAAAATCAAAATTTGAGGGTGGGCACATAATGCTCTAGCAATCATTACACGTTGTCGTTGACCACCAGAGAGTGAACCAATCTTCTCATTGGCGAACCTCTCCATACCCACTTGTTCTAAAACTCCCATAGCACACATCTTCTCCTCTTTAGCATACCCAAAAAGTGGACGCTTAGTTCCAATATGCCCCATAATTACCACCTCAATAACTTTAATAGGAAAGTTAATATTAACATTGGTATTTTGTGGTACATAACCTATTTTTGAGAGGTTTTTTTTAGGTTTTTTACCAAAAGTTTTAATATTACCTTTTTTTGCACTCTTTATGCCCAAAATAAGTTTAAGTAGTGTCGATTTTCCTCCACCATTTGGTCCTATAATAGCTAAAAAATCTCGCTCTTCAACAGTAAGGTTAATATCTTCTAAAACAGTCTGTTTTTCGTAAGAGAAGCTTAAATTTTCAATCTCAATAATGGGTTTTGACATCTATCTACTCTTTTTATGTTCAATTGCTCTAGCCAAACGAATAAGATTTTCAGCCCAATCTTCTGCCAATGGAGATGTTTTAATGACCTCTATACCTAACTCTTTAGCAATAAGTTTAGCTGACTTATCTGAAAATTCTGGTTGAGTAAAGATGGCGTGAACATGCTCTTTTTTTGCTATTTTGATTAAACTAATAAGCTCTTTCATCTTTGGCTCTTTCCCCTCCACTTCTACAGGGAGTTGCTTTAGGTGGTATCGTTTTGCAAAGTAACCCCATGCAGGGTGAAACACCATAAAGGTTGCATCTTTGGGAACATCGTTAAGTATCTTTTTAATGGTATTGTCAAGCTCATCTAGCTCTTTTAGATAGCTCTCTAAATTGGTTTTATAGTAGTTGCTATTATTGCTATCTATTTGGCTTAGGGTAGTGTAGATATTTTTAGCAATATCTTTTACATTAATTGGGTCAACCCAAATGTGAGGGTCAAGCTCTTTATGCTTATGATGCTTTATTAAGATAGTTCTATTTATATCTTTGGTTGTATCAGAAATAATCAGGTCTCTATTTTGAGCTTTAAATTTCTCTAACCAAATATCTTCAAACTCCATACCTATTGAGAAGTATATTTTAGCATGAGTAATACTCTTCATCTGTGAAGGTTTTGGAGTATATGTATGTGCTGAAGAACTTGTAGGAACCATCACATCTACAGTTACTTTGTCACCACCAATTTTTTTGACAAATAGTTTTTGAGGAGCAATGGAGACTACAACATTGGTTGCAAAGAGACAATAGAGGCTAGATAGTAAGAGAAGTATTACTTTTTTCAAGAAAAAAACCTTTTAATTTTTGTAGAATAATAGCATAATTTAAAACAATGGAGTTATAACTTTTTAGCCAACTTCTGATACTCAATACACTCATTGATGAGGTCTTCATGTTGACCTCTACAGATAATCTCCCCCTCTCTAAATACCAAAATAGCATCAGCTTTCTCAATGGTACTTAGACGGTGGGCTACGGTGATAGTTATCATCTCATCTTTTAACGCCTCTAGTGCTTTTTGAATTAAAGCTTCACTCTTGTTATCAAGTGCCGATGTAGCTTCATCAAGAATAAGTAGGTCAGGTTTTCTATAGATAGCACGAGCAAGGGCTATTCGTTGTCGTTGCCCTCCAGATAGGTTGTTCCCATTTTCAGAGAGTATGGTATCAATCCCATTATCTAAATTCTCAATAAACTCTAAAGCATAAGCTTTTTTAAGTGCCTCCATAACCCTCTCTTTGTTAAACTCTTGACCATAAGCAATATTTTGAGCAATGGTGTCATTAAAAATATAGATACGTTGTGTAACATAAGCTACTCTTTGGTGTAGAGACTCTAGGGTTAAATCTTTTAGGTTATACTTCTCATTAATTATAATCTCCCCTTCACTTGGGTCATAGAAACGAACAAGTAGATTTACCAATGAACTTTTACCTGCACCACTATCACCAACCAAAGCGATAGTCTCTCCTCTATCAACTCCTAATGAGATACGATTTAGAGCTTTTTTGTCACCATACTCTAGTGAAGCATTAAGTACACCAATATGTTTAATCTGCTCTTTAAGTTCAATATCTCCTGAATTTATAGTTGGTTTATGGTTTAATAGCTCATGCATACGATTATTGGCTACTATAGCATCTTGTGCTTGATTATAGTGACTAGAGAGTCCTTTAATTGGTGAGTAGAGCATAAAAAGAGCTGTTGCAAAAGAGAAAAATTCTCCAACTGTCATCTGCTCTTCAATTACCTCTTTCCCTCCAATATAGATAACTAGACCAATGGCTATTGCACCTAAGAATTCCATAACAGGAGAAGATAGAGCATTGACTTTTACCTGTTTTAGTAGAAACTTAAAGACATTATAGTTCTCTTCTGAGAACTTTTGAGCTTCCAGTTTTTGTGAAGAAGAGGCTTTAATAATCTCTATATTAGAGAATATCTCACCCAAACGAGAGGTCATATCTGAAGTACTCTCTTGTGATTGTCGTGAGTATAGTTTCATCTTTTTTGCTAAACGACTTAATGGATAGATAGCTAAAGGCATAATAATTAAAAAGTAAAATGCCAATTTAGGACTTTGATAGATGACATAACCAGTAAGTGCAATTATAGTAAGAGACTCTCTAATTAATGTAGGAATATATAGTGTTATCACACTTTGAATACGACCAATATCATTGGTAATACGAGAGAGTATCTCCCCTGTATGCATGGTTTGAAAAAAAGAGATATCTTGGTAGGTTAGATGTTTTACTAAATCATTACGTAGTTTACGAATTACATCAAGACCTATATAGGACATATAGTAGGTTTGAACATATTTCCCTACCCCTTTAAGCAAAAAGACACCAATTAACATAAAAGGAATAATTGCTAACATTGTAGTGTCTTTAGCTACAAAAACATCATCTAGTACGGGTTTAATTAGTTGTGCTGTTCCAGCAGTTCCAATGGCTACAGCTGACATACCTAAAAGAGAGAGAAAAAATTGATACTTATATCCTATAAGATAGGGGATATATTGTTTAAATAGATTTTTCATAATATTACTCTACTCTCTTGAGTCTCTTTTAGCATCATGCCATAGTTGGAGTTCTCAAGACCCATAGATTTAATAGCATTGAGTTGAGCATTTAAAGAGTTATCTACAATATTAACTATCTCATGACAATCATCAACAAGAGTAATTAAATCTATATCAGCTTGGTTAATGGTTCCATACTCTCTCATTGTCTCCATAAACTCAAATAGTTTTGACCAATACTCTTTACCCACCAAAATAACAGCTGATGGGGTACTTTTTTTAGTCTGAATAAGTGTTAAAACTTCAAAAAGCTCATCTAGTGTTCCAAAACCACCTGGCATAATAATATAGGCTAAAGAGTATCGAACTAACATCACTTTTCGTACAAAAAAGTAGTCAAATTTGAGTTCACGGTCAAGATAGCTATTGCCACCTTGTTCATGTGGTAGGTCAATATTTAGTCCAATAGACTCTGCCTTTTGAGACTCTTTTGCACCTCTGTTAGCTGCCTCCATAATTCCAAATGACCCACCTGTAATTACACTGTAACCACTATCTGCCAACATTTTACTAATTTGTGTTGTTTTTTTGTATGCTGGGTGTTCTGTCTCTATTCTTGCACTTCCAAAAATGGTAACAGCTGCTCCTATATCATCAAGCTCATCATAACCTTTAACAAAGTCAGCCATAATTTTAAAAAGACTCCATGAGTCAAGGTAGATACTATTTTTATCTCTTTTTCTTCTATTCATTTTTATACTCTTTATAATCTATTTATTTTTAAAATAATATTTTAATAGGATATATTAAATTCTCTCCCATAGAGTTCCATCTGCCGTATCCATAATAGAGATACCCATCTTTTGAAGTTCATCTCTAATCGTATCAGATTTAGCATAATCTTTAGCTCTCTTTGCCTCGTTTCGTTTAGTAATAAGCTCTTCTATCTTATCTTTTGTCTCTTGGTCTATACCAGTCTGGAAGTAGCTAAATGGCTCTTTGCCTCCAATACCTAAGAGTCTATCAATAAACTCAATATTGGCAAGAGTCTCTCTCTTTAAGCCTTTATCTTTTGGATTCTCATCTAGCTTATCATTTGTATTGCTTATCATCTCTTCAATAGTAGCTAAAGCTACCGATATATTTAAATCATCACTCATTGCATTGACTAGAGCCTTTTGAAAAGGTATATTTGGTTTAGAGGCTTTGGTAGGGGTAACTCTCTTTTTGAGTCGGTAGAGTCTATCGAGTCGTTTTTTGGAGTTTAGCAAATCCTCTTCGTTAAAGTTGAAGTCATTTCGGTAGTGAATAGAGATTAGATAGTTTCTTAAAACCTCACCATCATATTGCTCTAGTGCATCTTTGACAAAAAAGCTGTTACCTAAACTTTTACTCATCTTTTCACCATTAATATTTACAAAACCGTTGTGCATCCAATATTTTGCCACCTCATGACCTGTGGCACATCTACTTTGGGAGGCTTCATTTTCATGGTGTGGGAAGAGTAGGTCAGCTCCTCCACCATGAATATCTATAGTATATTTACCATTACCTTTAAAGTGCTTCTCTATCATTGCTGAACACTCAATATGCCAACCTGGACGACCTTTTGAGAAGCTTGTCTCAAAACATATATCATCACCACTACTACATGCTTTCCAAAGGGCAAAATCTTTTGGATTACGTTTTTGAGAGTTATGCTCTACACGACTTTGGTTACTCTCATCATCTCCTACTTGGTGTGAGATATTTCCATATAGGCTATCTTTAGATGTATCAAAATAGACATCTCCAGAGGCTACAATATAGGCAATATCTTTTTCTAATAGCTCTTGAATTATCTTCTCTATAGCATCTAATGACTCTGTTGCTTTTGGTTTAATCTCAGCATCAATTACTCCTAAAGTAGCCATCTCCTCTTGGTACCTATTGATGTAGTAAGTAGTTATATATTTTAGGCTCTCTCCACTCTTTTGAACCTTTTTAATGATTTTATCATCAATATCAGTAAAGTTTTTTCCCATTGTGACGTTGTAGTTTAAAACCTCTAAAGTACGTCTTAAAAGGTCAAAACTAAGGCTTGAACGAGCATGTCCTAAGTGTGCATCATCATAGACAG
>JALSQJ010000255.1 GCA_026985495.1 Campylobacteraceae bacterium | reverse complement strand
GGCTCAAAATGACCCCATAAACTTCATAAAACAGCTTTCAAAAAAACCTTGTGTCATAGATGAAATTCAACTTGTACCAGAGGTTGTTTCTGCTTTAAAAATGGCTGTAGATAGAAAAAATGAAGTAGGTTTGTTTTTGTAGGGACATTATAGGTCGGGGTGTCTCTACTTTGACCTACGCATTTTTATTGCACTTTAATACCCCATCTGTAAACTGTCAATCTCTTCCCAGCTTATAGACTCTTTTTGAGTTCTGTAGGTTAAAATATGGTCAATATATCGTGCAAAAACATCAGTCTCTATGTTGAGTTTAGTTCCTATAGTATAGTTTTTCATAAGTGTATTTTGTAGGGTATGGGGAATGATGGTGAGTCTGAAACTATCTTTGTGAACATCATTTACTGTTAATGAGATACCATCAATGGTGATTGAGCCTTTTGGAACAATATGTGCAATATATTTAGGGTCAACCTTAACAATAAAATCTGTACCATTTTCACGTTCTATAATTGACTCAACAACACCAACACAATCAACATGACCCTGAACAATATGTCCTTCAAATCGGTCACTCATCTGCATGGCAGGTTCTAGGTGTACCTCTCCTGTTACTTTACTCTCATCTACAATAGAGCGTGTCTCATCAGCTAACTCTAAATCAAAACCATCACTATTTAGCTTAATTATAGTTAGACAAACACCATTAATAGCGATACTATCACCCACTTTTGCTTGGTGCTTTGATACAATGGTTAAGATATTATTTGAGTAGTTTTTTACTGTGGCAATCTCTCTAATTAGACCTGTGAACATGATACCTCAATTTACTTTGATATAATTTCGATAATTATAGCGAAAAGAGAATTAGTATATGAATTATGATGTAATAGTAATTGGTGGTGGTCATGCAGGAATTGAGGCAAGTTTAGCCCCTGCACGAATGGGTGTTAAGACACTAATGGTGACTATTTTAGCAGAGCAGATTGGGGCTAGTTCATGTAATCCAGCTATTGGAGGACTTGCAAAGGGTCACTTGGTAAAAGAGTTAGATGCAATGGGTGGAGAGATGGCATTAGCTACTGATGCAACAGGTATTCAGTTTCGTATTTTGAATGGCTCAAAGGGTCCTGCTGTGCGTGGAAGTCGAGCCCAAATAGATATGGATAGATATAGAATCTATATGAAAAATGTAATCTTAAACACTCCAAATTTAGATGTTAAGCAGGAGATTGTTGAGGCGTTAATTATTGAAGATAATAAGGTTTTAGGGGTAGAGACACAACTTGGAAACCGATATATGGCAAAAAAGGTTATTATTGCCTCTGGAACTTTTTTGAATGGGTTAATTCATATTGGAGAGAAGAAGCAACAAGCAGGGCGACAAGGTGAGTTTGCTTCGGTGAAGTTAGCTGAGTATCTTAGAGGATTAGGCATTGAGATTGGACGACTAAAAACAGGAACATGTGCTAGGATTGATGGAAGCTCTATTGATTTTTCTGTTATGGAGGTTCAAGGGGGTGATGAGAATCCAACTCCTTTCTCATTTAGAACCAATAGAGAGAGTTTTAACCCAACTCAACTACCATGTCATGTTACCTATACCAATGAAGATACACACCACATTATAGAGAGTAACTTTTATAGAGCTCCAATGTTCTCTGGTCAAATAGAGGGAATGGGTCCTAGATACTGTCCAAGTATTGAAGATAAGATAAACCGTTTTAGAGACCGACCACGTCATCAAATTTTTGTAGAGCCTCAAACACTTGAAGCTAATGAGTACTATATAAATGGAATGAGTACATCTTTGCCTACTGATGTGCAACTTAGTATGATTCGTTCAGTTAAGGGTATGGAGAGTGCAAAGATTGTTCGGTATGGTTATGCAATTGAGTATGACTATGTGCAACCAACAGAGCTAAAGCATACATTAGAGACTAAAAAGATAGAGGGACTATATTGTGCAGGTCAGATTAATGGAACAACAGGTTATGAGGAGGCTGCATCACAAGGAATGATGGCAGGGATTAATGCTGGACTTTCAGTTAAAGGAGAAGAGCCACTTGTTCTAGGGCGACATGAAGCTTATATTGGTGTACTTATTGATGACTTGGTTACAAAAGGGACAAAAGAGCCTTACCGAATGTTTACAAGTCGTTCAGAGTATAGGTTACTATTGAGAGAGGATAATGCAGACCGAAGACTCTATAGATATGGTGAGAAGTTAGGGCTTTTAGATGAAGAGTATTTGGCAAAAGTAAAGCAGAAAGAGAGAGATATTGCTGAAGCAGTAATCTATCTAAAAGAGAACTTTGTAACTCCTACAAAAGAGTTTATAGAGAAGCTATTAAGCCTTGATGAGGAGAAGATTAATGATAAAGTATCTCTTCTTGATTTGTTAGCACGAGCCTCTATGAGTAGTGAAAAAATTATAGCACTAGTTCCAGAGTTTAAGAAGTATAGTGATGAGGTTGTAGAGCAGATTTTAATTGAGGCAAAATATAGCCGATATATTGACAAACAGAAGAATCAAGTAGATAAGATGAAAAATATGTTAAATGTAAAGATTCCAGAAGGTTTTGAGTTCTCAAAAGTTTCAGGTCTCTCAAATGAGATTATTGAGAAGTTAGAAGATATAATGCCTCCAACGCTCTTTAATGCTTCAGAGATTTCGGGTGTAACACCTGCTGCTTTGGAGATTTTACACATCTATATTAAGATGGCACAGAAGGCTAGATAAGTATCTTAGCCACAACAGCACAAACAGCACTCTCACTCTTTAATATGAGAGGTGTTTTTAGCCCTACAATCTTGCTTTGTCTAAAAAGAGATACCTCTTCTTGGCTAAAGCCACCTTCACAACCTATTAAGATAGTATCTATATTTGACTCTTTTTTTATAAATGTATCTGAAAAGTTTAACATAACCGTTTGAGGGTTTAACTCTAAAAACTTCTCTAAAGAGTTCTCAAGTGAGAGTCTCATAAGGCTACTTCTTCCACACTGTTGAGAGGAGTTGATAAGAATCTTCTCTAGTCGTTTAAAGTCAAGTTTAAAACTCTTTTGAGAACGTTTACAGTAGATAAAGGTTATCTTATCTACTCCTATCTCATTTAGGGTAGGTAAGATTTTCTCAACACTTTTAGGGTCAATAACGCACCATGCAATATGTAGAGATTTATCTGCTTTAATCGGTAGCTCTTTTGCCTCTTTAAGTTGCAATATAGCCTCTTTTTTAGTAAGTGAAACAATAGTATAGATATATATTTTTTCATCTTTTAAATTACGAAGTGCAATCTGTTCGCCCTCTTTATGACGGCGAACTTTGAAGAGGTAACGGTGTTCATCACCAGTGAGTGTTAGATTTGGCTCACTGGAGTGTTTATGAAATAGGTACTGCATGAGACTAAATTGCTACAACACCTTTGGCTCTTAAAATCATAAGTACTACAATTGATACCAAGATAACAATATTGATAATAGATGTTTTTATAAAACCTGCACTCTCAATGTTACCTTTTTTAATTTTTTTATATTTTACAATCTCTAATGCCATCATAATAGCAAAAATAGTAATCATAATAATAGTAGTTATACCAAATGGTAAATCACCAGCTACTAGAGCTACAATACCTGCTAATGCAATCATGGAGATAAGAGCTTGGAAAATCATAGTGTAGATGAAACTTGCCTTTTTGAACTTTAAAGGGTCATCTGCTGTCATTTTTGGAATAAATAGTCCCAAAACTAAAAAACCTAAAAAGGCTTTAATTAAAATGCTGTGTGTCATTAACATTGTATCTATCAATGGAAACTCCTAATTTTTTAAAATGGATTATATCCTAATTAGTTATACTTATGATTATATTAGAATAAGGTTAAATAATGGCAATTTCAATTAGTGATGCGTTAAATATTATATATGAAAAAGTAACTACAAAGAGTACCCATATTGTTCCTATTGAGGAGGCTTTAGGGGCTATTGTAGCTAAAGATTATGAGGCGATATTTGATTTACCTCGATTTGATAACTCTGCTATGGACGGTTATGCTGTAAAGGTAGCTGATGCAGGTCAAGAGGTAAAAGTAAAAGAGATTACTTTCGCAGGAGATGAAGCAGAGGAGGGGTTTTCTGTTGGTGAATCAATAAAAATAATGACAGGAGCTCCAACTCCAAAAGGGTGTGAGGCTATTGTAGCTATTGAGAGTGTGAAACAGACAGAGGGAGGTGTTATTTTACCAACAGATATTAAAAGAGATAATTTTATTCGTTGGAGAGGTGAAGATATTAAATCTGGAACACCATTTCTCTTTGCTAAAACTAAAGTAACAGCTTATACCTTAGCTCTTTTAGCATCGCAAGGTATTACACATATAGAGGTTTATAGAAAACCTAAAGTGGTAGTCTTTAGTACAGGAGAGGAGTTAAAAGCACACTATGAGAAGATAGAACAACATCAACTCTACAACTCAAACGCACCAATGTTTGTAGCTCGTGCTAAAGAGCTTGGGTGTGATGTAAGTTATATCTCAACAGCAGGAGACACGCTAGAGTCGCTTAAAGAGGCGATAGATGATGCCTCTGATGCTGACCTTATTTTGACCTCTGGAGGTGTATCTGTAGGAGATAAAGATTTTACAATTCAAGCATTTCAAGAGCTAGGAATGGAGATTCTATTCTCAAAAGTAGATATAAAACCAGGTAAACCAACCACATTTGGAAAGTTAAATAGTTGTTTGGTAATTAATCTCCCTGGTAACCCTCTAGCAAGTATGGTAAATTTTGAGATGTTTGTAAAGCCTACTATTTTAAAACTTACAGGTACAGATGGATTCTATCCTGCTATTATCTCTACCAAAATGGGAGTAGAGTATAGATTTAGAGGAGGTAAAAATAGTGTCATTTTAGGAAAATGGAATGGAACAGACTTTATGCCGATAGCAAATCAAAAACCAGGTATGGTATCTCCACTAAATCAAGCTGATGGAATGGTTGTTGTTACAAAAGAGATAGATAAGTTAGAAAAAGATAAGATAGTAAAAATGATACCAATAAAAGTAGATTTACAGAGTGATAAAAAAGAGGATTTTTTTATTAGATAGAGTGTTTTGGTAGAGGTAAATATCTACCAAAACAGTTATAAAGACTAAAGCCCTGAAATATAAGTAGCTACAGCTTTAATATCAGCATCACTAAGTCCAGCAACTTGACCTTTCATTAATGCACCCATACCTTTTGTATTACGTGTACCTGCTTTATATTCAGTGATTTTTTTCTCTAAATCAGCTTCTGCTTGACCAGCAATAATTTCAGATTTACCAAGTGCACTTGTTTTACCATCTGCACCATGACAACCAGCACACTTAGCAAAAATAGCTTTTCCATCAGGTCCTGTAGCTGCTGCTACTGCTGCTGTTGCTGCACCTGCTACTGAAGCTGCTGCTGCTTTTGCAGAATCTACTGCTGAAGAAGCACTCTCTTTAGCAGCGTCAACTGCTGCTGTTGCTTTTTCTGTTGCTGCTTCAACTTTTTCTGCTACAGCTTCTTTTGTTTTTTTAACTGCTTCTGTTACTGCCTCTTTAGCCTCAGTTGCTTTACTCTCTACAGCCTCTTTAGCTTCAGTTGCCTCTTTTTTCATTGATGCACCACATTTACCCTCTCCACATTTCATTGTAGATTCTGTCTTATGCTCTGATGCTGCTTTAGCTTCTGCTCCAGTTGCTGAGTCTCCACATCCTACTAATAGTAAAGATGCTGCTACGATTGATAAAACTGTAAGTTTTTTCATATTGTTTGTCCTTTAAATTAAAATATACTAGATTATACTATATTTTTTTGGGATTTACCATTAATTTATTTTCTAATAAATTGTTCCATAGTTTACTATTACTCCAATTTTGTTGAATCTCTTTAGAGAAATAAATATTATTTAAACTTATGTTACCCATAAGTTTACTGTATGCATCAACCTTGAAACATTGGGCATAGCCTGTATCTGTCTCATGAACAATAATACTTTGAAGAGTAACCTCTCTCTCTCCATTAACCATTCCTGTGCATGTTAAAATACGTTCAACTATCAAAAATATAACTCTTGAAAATTGTTCAGCAGATGGGGAGACTGGTAACACAATCCATCTCTTAGAGTGCTTTTTCATATCTTCAATATACTCTTTATCATCATTTTCCCAAAGGGTAATTGCATGGTCAAAAGATTCAATCATCTCTTTTATGGTTCTTTTCATCAATCCAAAATCATAAACCATCTGACCATTATCTAAATAGTTTGACTCTAAAAGCACCTCTATTTTATATGAGTGTCCATGTATATTTTGGCTACACTTTTGAGTAGAACAGCCACGCACA
>JALSQJ010000254.1 GCA_026985495.1 Campylobacteraceae bacterium | reverse complement strand
GCTTGGTCGGTTAAATCTCCAGCTCTTGCAATAAGTTGAAGTAGGGGAAGTTGTTCATTTTCTAAGGTAATCTCTCCTGCTCTATTCACTTCACCAATAATATATGCACGTTTATTAATTACCTCAAGATGTATATCGGGGTGTTTTAAATATATGCTATAAGCATCACTTAATTTTTTTTCTGCTTCCATTTGAGATAGACCTGCAAGATGAATTCTTTTAATAAGTGGAAGTCGAATATCCCCTTTAGAATCAAGGAGTAAGCCTCGTTCCTGTTGAGCATATAGAGTATTTACTGAACTTAATTCAGGATGTTTATAAACAATAATTGAGAGTCTATCATGTGGTCTAAGTTTATATTCAAACTCAATATTATTTAGCTCTGTAGATGTGACCGTGTTGGACATTTCAGTTTGATTAAAAAGAATATAATCTTCTTTTGAACTACAGCCATTAAATGCTATAATTAGTATTAGTAAAGAGTATTTTATCATGATATATCTCCATTATTTTATATAATTTAAAAAAGAATAGAAATTATAACAAAAAACATGTAAAATTATGTTAAAAAATTACTTTAAACTAAATAATATTTTTTTGTATTTTACAAAGGCTAAATATGAATTTAACACACTTAGATGAAAATAACAAACCTAAAATGGTAGATGTCTCAGATAAAGATGAGACAACAAGAGTGGCTATAGCTTCAGGTGTTATCGAAGTTACACCAGAAGCATATGATATAGTAGTAAATAACATGGCAAAAAAAGGTCCTGTTTTACAGACAGCAGTTATTGCTGCTATTCAGGGGGCTAAGCAGACAAGCAATCTTATTCCTATGTGCCACCCTTTAATGCTTACTTCTATTAAAGCTGATGTAGAGGAGCTACCTGAAATACCAGCTTTTAAATTAACTCTAATAGTTAAGTTAAAAGGTAAAACAGGTGTAGAGATGGAGGCTTTAACAGGTGTAAGTTTAGGGCTATTAACTATTTATGATATGTTAAAAGCGATTGATAAAGGAATGGTTATTCGAAATGTGCAACTAGAAAGAAAGTCTGGTGGCAAAAGTGGAGATTTTAAAAGATAAAGGATAATAATATGATTTTAGATGATAATTCATCTGTAAAGCCAGATATAGAGTACCCTTGTGAATGGGGATATAAACTTATTGGAACAGACATAACAACACTTCAATCAGTAATTTTTGATATAGTAGGTGAGCGACCCTATACAACAAAAGGTGGAAACAGTTCAAGTAAAGGAAAGTTTCACTCTTTAAATATGCGTTGCAGAGTTGAGTCTCAAGAGGATAGAGATAAAATCTTTAAAGCATTCTCTGACCATAAAGATATAAAGATGGTTATTTAGATTTTTGAATCAAAACCTTTTGTGTTAAAATAGCTGTAATCATTGAGAGAATGACATATATTAAGAAGAAGTAGAGTCCTACTTGAATCTCTGCATGGCTAACATCTCCATTGTTACTGGTTAGATAGACCAAAAAAGTTGCAACAACAAAAACGTCTATCATTGACCATTTTCCTATATGCTTAAAAAAAGCTACAAGTTTATGACCCCATGGATGTTTATAGAAAAATAGTGTAAAAGTTAAGGTAAAACTTTTAAGTAGAGGTAACGCTACAGAGAAGAGTAAAATTGTTATTGCTACAGCACTTTCTCCATTATTAAAAAGTTTAGTAATAGAACCAATAATTCCTTTGGACTCAAAAGATAAAATAACATCTCCTAAATACTTTACCTGTTTATGAATAGTAACCATTAAAATAGGGTTAATAAGCCCATAGGTAAGTGCTATAAAAGTTGATAAACTTAATGTCATGGCAGCACCTCTTAAAGTACAAGTAAAACTGATAAGTATAATTGATGATAGAAGAGCTAAAAAGTAGTATAGATAAGTTTTACTCTTTTGATTAGCTCTATTTTTCTTCTCTTTAAGCTCTTTTAATAAAACTTTACTTTTATTCTTAACTAATCCTAAAGATATTATTGAAGTAAACTCATCTATCTTCTCACTTGCTAGGGCATTTGCATCAGATAAGGTTGCAATCTCCCCTGTTATCTGCTCATATTTTTTTGCCTCTGTATAGGTTGAATATCCAAAATAACTCATGATAATGAGCAGAGTAATTATTAGTAGTGTACGCAAAATTTTAAGAATCTTCATTTTATTGTAACCTTGAAATAGATATGTAATATAATAGCTAAATTAGATTATGACGATATATTTATTATAAAAATCTAAAAATTAGGCTCTATTGCAGGAATTAAATCATTAATTAATTGAAAAATTGATAAACTCTTATTTATTAATAAATTATAACAATGGGAGCTTCTGTGCATAGTAATCAATATTCAGTTAAAGTATTTGAGACAACTGTTTATGATGAGTCAAAGTTCATAGAGTTTTTTGATGCTAACTATACGTTGTTTAAAGACTACTTGATTTTGATTCAAGGTGAACTTAGTGAAAAGATAAAAGAGTATCTTATTCAGAAAAGATTAAAATATCTACACAATATTGATCTTCCCAAAGGTCGTTCTCGAAAAGCATTAGAGAAAGAGTTAAAAGTTAAAGAGGTAGAGGTTGCAGTTTCACAGCAGATAGCAGAAGCAGAGCTCTCTAAGCTTACTAATAAACTGCAAAATAATCTAACAGTTTTAGATGAGATGATTCGTAGTGGACGAGAGTTAAACATTGATGGTGATTTACTACTTCTTAATAGAGTTAATAGTGGAGCTACAATTACTACTTCTGGTAATCTGATTATCACTAAAGTAGTAGATGGTTCAATTCGATGTCATGGTAACTTTATGATGTTGACAGCCTCACCAAAAGCAAATATAGTTTTTCAAAATGTTGAAGTTGATAATGATTTATTAGAAGATAGACTAAACCGTGTAGAGTTAAAAAATGGTGAAATCATAATAACACCTGTATTAAAAAAGGAGATAAATTGGGCATCGTAATTGCAGTTATTAGTGGTAAAGGTGGTGTTGGTAAAACAACAGCAACAGCTAACTTAGGTCTTGGTATCGCCATGAATGATAAAAAATGTGTTGTGGTAGATTTTGACATCGGTCAACGTAACTTAGATATGATTTTAGGTTTAGAGAATCGTGTAGTTTATGACATGGTTCAAGTGATGGAGGGTGAAGCCAATTTAAAACAAGCCCTCATTAAAAGTAAAGTTAATGAAAATTTGCACTTTTTAGCAGCTTCACAAACAAAAGATAAATCGGTACTTGATTCTAAAAAAGTACAAAAACTTGTTTCTGATTTAAAAGAGCAGTTTGATTTTGTCATTTTGGATGCACCAGCAGGAATTGAGAGTGGATATGAGCATACTATTGAGTTTGCAGATGCTGCAATAGTTGTTGTAAACCCTGAGGTATCCTCCATCCGTGATGCAGATAGAGCTATTGGTATTTTAGATTCAAAATCACATAAAGTAAAAAATGGTGAAGATGTTGCTAAATATCTGATTATTAACCGAATTGTTGCTGATATGGTAGAGAGTGGCGAGATGTTAAAGAGTGATGATATTTTAGAGATTTTAAATATTAAACTTTTAGGGAAAATTCCTGAAGATAAAGGGGTAATTGATGCATCAAACCAAGGAAAACCTGTCATTTTAGATAAAAAATCAATAGCAGGACAAGCATATATGAGAATTTCAGGTCGTCTTTGTGGTCAAAAAGTAGATATGAAAAATATTGAAGTTTCAGACTCTAGTCTCTTCAAAAAAATAGCTGGGATATTTAGATAATGTTTAGTTTTTTATTTGGAAAAAAGAAGAGTGCATCGGTAGCAAAAGATAGATTGACCATTGCTATTATGTCTGATAGAGACCGAACTAATGGCTACCCTTTTATGGATGAGATGAAAGCTGAAATCATGGAAGTGGTTCAAAAGTATGTTGGAGTAAGAGGTGTTCAGATACGAAAAGAGGTAGATGGAGATTTAGAGGCTTTAGCAATTGATGTAGAGTTAGATAAAAATGCCTAAAGAGGCATTTTTTTATGCTAAAACTTCAGGAATTCTAATTGCTTGACCTGGATAGATAAGGTCGGCATCTTTAATTACCTCAATATTTGCATCTACAATGTGTGTATATTTACTTCCATCATCATAAAACTTTGTAGCAATTGCCCATAGTGTATCACCTTTGGCAATAGTATAAAAAATCTCTTCTGGAATTTCTCGTACATTCTCTTCTGAAATCTGCTCCATAGTAATGAGCTGATCTGCATTTACCTGTGCTATTCCTTCAATATTCCCAGCAATTAAAATTACTTTTTCTCTTGTAGGGTAGTCTTGTGCAACCCCTGCTAATGTGACTGTATCACCCTCTACTCCTACAACTAAACCATCAACTGGTAAGTTGTCAAAACTTGTCTCTATCTCCTCTTTAATGGCAGCAGCATCATCGCCTTTGCCCAATAGTTTTTTACCTGCATCTGATACAAAATCAAAAAAACCCATAATGTTTCCTTTTAAAAAAATTGTTACTATTTATTATATTCTAATTATCTTAAAAAACCCTACTTAGACTCTTTAAGAATTCTAGGTAGAGTAATCCCCATTTGGCTCTGATATTTCCCTTTTCGGTCAGAATAGGTAGTTTCACACTGCTCATCTCCTTGTAAAAAGAGAACTTGTGCTATACCCTCATTGGCATATATTTTGGCAGGAAGAGGGGTGGTATTTGAAATTTCAATAGTAATATGACCCTCAAAACTTGGTTCAAAGGGGGTAACATTAACAATAATTCCACAACGAGCATAAGTACTTTTACCTAAACAGATAGCTAAAGTATCTGACGGCATCTTAAAGTACTCTATAGTTCGTGCTAATGCAAAAGAGTTAGGTGGGACAATACAGATATCACCTTTAAAGTCAACTACATTATTTTCATTGAAATCTTTTGGGTCAACTACCTCTGCATTGATGTTGGTGAAAATTTTAAACTCATCACTTACCCTAATATCGTAACCATAAGAGCTTAATCCATAAGAGACAACACCTTCACCTTTAAGTGCTTCACAAAAAGGAGTTATCATATTCTCATTTAAAGATTTTTCTCGTATCCAACTATCTGATTTTAATCCCATCTATTGCCTTTATATAAAATATTTTAAAATTATAAGCGAATGACTCTAATGTTTGCATTAGATTTGAGCTTATTTAAAAAATCTTTAGAGGCTTGAACTCTCTGCTCTTGCATCCATCTTGCCATTACAGCATTTTTAACAGCAGTAAAACCACTCTGTGCAGAGCCTTTTGATTTCACATAGTAGGCTACAAAACCTTTTCCTGTATTGATAGGTTTAGTAAAAGAGTTTTCAGCTGTTTGGTTGATAAGGTTAAGAAGTGCAGGACTCATCTCATTTGAACTGGCTAAAATATTCTCTTTTGTCACACCATTAAGTGGTTGCATAGGGTTAGAAATAGCATTTTGAAGATTTTGAGCAGAGTCACTTTTGTAAGCTACTAGACTCATCTGAATAGGAGCAGAGTCAAACTCTGAACGGTGAGTGTTGTAAAAGGTCTCTAATTCAGTTTCACTTGGTCTGTCTATAGTTGCCATAATATTCTCTTGAAAAAAACGCTCTTTTTTCATATCTAACCGAAGTTGCTCTAAGTAGTTTTCCCATGTGACCCCTTTTTGGCTTAAAATATTTTGCATTTGAGCCTTTGTTATACCTTTAGAGTCAGCAATAGCTTTTACTTTTTGCTCTATCTCCTCATTAGATATAGTTATATTGGCTTTCTCAATAGAGGCTTTTTCAAGTCGGTCTCTAATTAGTAGTTCTACAGCTGTTTTTTTAGATATTTTCATTTTTTGTTGAACAGCTTGAATCTCTAAAGTAGTAATAGCTTGACCCTCAACATCAATTGCAACAGCATCAATAACTTGTGCATTTATAGTTATAAAAGAGAAGAGGAGAATAGGAAGAATTTTTTTCATACTGTTTGTCCATTGTTGATTTCTATAATTTAATAAGATTATAGCTAAATAGCTTTATAAAACAGATTAGTTTTAAAAGTGTAAAGTAACACTTGACATAATATTTTTTTTAAACTATAATGTGCTTAATTTATTTATACTTAAAGCAGGAGCAATTAATGTCATTAAAAATGAAACATCTTATGGAGGCAACAGGTGAGAGTAAATCAACCATTCTTTTTTATGTAAAAGAGGGTTTACTCCCTGAACCTCAAAAGCCAAAACCAAATTTACACCTCTATGATGAGTCGTGTATCAATATTATAAAATTTATTAAGTATCTACAACATCAATTTTCATATACTATTGCTCAAATAAAAACTATTTTTGAAGAGAATAATTTTACCTTTTCAGATGATT
>JALSQJ010000253.1 GCA_026985495.1 Campylobacteraceae bacterium | reverse complement strand
ACCCCTGCATTTTTCGCCATCTCTCTCATTGAGGCATTTTTAAACCCTTTTTCAATAATAAGATTAACAGCCTCTTTTAAAATTTTGGCTTTGGTCTTCTCTTTGGCTGATTGTGATATTTTCATAAAAAATAACTCCTATTATTTAAATATTTAACTAAGTATAGTAAAAATAGCTTAAATTGTCAATATTTATTATAGTAAATTAAAATTTAGTAAAAAAATAGATGAGAGAACATACTAGAGTTAGAAATTTTGATTGTATTTTATACTATACTGTGATATACTTTTTAAAGATATATTAAAGTTGTGTTTAAATAGGGAAGAAGATGAAAAAAGTATTTGAAAACTTTCAAAAAGAATTAAATAATGATAGTGATGACTGAAAACAAGCTGATTCTAAAAATGAAAAAGGTATTAAAGATGAATATAATGGTTACATTAATCTCTTTTTGAAAAAGCATGAGTTTGAATTTTTCCTAGTTATAATATTGCTACACATAGAGTAAACGTAATGATACTATAATTCACTAAGCCTAACATAGAATGATAGATAAGTTAGTAAAATTTACAAACTTTAAAATTTCAATGAACCTCCCTAAATTCATTATATTCTTCCTCCTTTTAAAACTCTATGTTAGGACTAAGCTTCTAAAAATTATCCTTGAGTATTTATCATCATGATTGAAAAAATATTGATATAGTTCCAAAAACTTTGTAGATTATCTTCACTTATGTTCCCTTCTAATGGTTTTAACGCCTCTTCAAAACAGGTTAACCAGTGTAGCCGTGCTTCTGCTGTAATGGCAAATGGTGCATGTCGTCCACGCATTTGTGGCATACCTCTATTTTGGTTAAAGTAGTCAGGACCTCCACAAATTTGGATAAAAAAGTCAGCAGAAATTTGAGAAGCTTCCATCATACCTTGGGTATCTTCTGGAGGAAAAATGGAACGTATGGGACTAGTATCAAGGCAGATGTAGAGTCTTCTTAATAGGTCACGAATACCTTGTTCTCCAATCTCTTTTAAAAATGCAGGATTTGGTTTTTGTACAGGTGGAATAAAATTGGCATTATGTGCAGTTATTGAATAGTTCATTGTTGAGCCTTTATCTTTTGTATAATTATGTGTAAGTATTTATAACAAGATAGCATTAAAAAATACTTAACCTTAATAAAAAAAAATGATAATATTTTATTATTAAATAATTATATATCTTAGGATATAATGTAATATTTAAAAACAAGGTAACATAAATGCTAACACTATATTCTAAAGAAAGTACTTTTAAAAAAAAATTAACAGTCCTTATTATTTGGCTATTGGCATTAACACTAGGAGCTATTTTTATAGAGTTTTTAGAAGATCATAGAATTTCAATACTTTTAAAAACATTAGTAGCAATTACTGGACTTTTTACAATAGTAGGAATCTTATTACGTTGTAAAATTGCACGAGGATTAACGTTGATTACTCTATATTTCTTAGCACTCTTTCCTCTATTATCAAACTTCTTAATAGATGGAACTTATATTCTCTTCTATTTTGAATCTCCTGATATGTTTACTGCTACAGAAGCATTTTTAAGTAATTTAGTTTGGGCATTACTTTTTATTCTGCCTATATATTTTCTATCAAACGATAAATCTATGGAGATTTTTTATATAGAGTCCAATCCTAAAGAGCATATCTTTTTTATTTTAGGTGCGATTATTTTAATCGTTTTATCTGTCTCTTTTATTTTAAAGCCACTACTTTTACAACAATAGAGTGATCTCCTATAGTAAGTTTTTGTAATTTATCTATAGCCTCTATAGCAGTTAGTTTAATGGTGTTTTTATCAATAAATTCAATATCAAAATTTGATGGGTAGCTAATATCCTTTAACAGGTCATTTTTTGATATAGGAGGGAAATAGAAGATGTGTGACTCTCTCTCTCTTATATTGAACTCTTCATTTTGATTTGTAACCCTATGAAATGGTAAATTAAATTTTTGAGTATAGAACTCCCATCTTTTCTCTAAAAGTCTATTGTCAACATTGGCAAGAGTTTTAACAACATAGTGGTGATTCCATTTTAATCTTTTGAGTGGAAATAGAACAAAATCAAACTTCTCTAATCGTTGGTTTGGGTCACTTTTAAAGTCATATTGAATGGTATCTGTAATTTCATTACTATCTGATTCAAAGATTTTAAAGCTTAATAGTTTAACATTTTTATAAACTTGTGGATTAAAAGAGATACTTATTGGGTAACCACTCACATCATAGGTAGGGAGTGGGTCTGGTAGCTCATTAAAAAAAGCTGGTGGCACATTTTTTTGTTGATTAAATGGAAATAGAATAATTGAACTGTTTTGCTTATTGCAGTTTAAAGCTTTATCTAAATTTTTATTGGTAATCTTCTTTTTGCTTCTATATAGTTTCTCTAGTGCATCTGAACTCATGTCATAAACAAAAGCTGTATGCTCTTGATGTTGAAGGTTTTGACTCACTCCAATACCAATGGTATTTACACGAAAATCTAAAAAAGCCATACGGTGGTAGATAGCTGAGAATAGACCATCGATAGACTCTTTATAGTTTTTATTGTTGACTGAAACATTCTCTATAACTTGTGGTGCAGAATAACCATAATGCATAACTCTTGAAGAACCATACTCGCCTGTAAAGTCACTATATTTTGCCTCTTCTCGGTGTCCATAGGTTAGGTGATTTGTTAAGTAGTCTGCATGACTTTTTGCTGCTAATTTTAACTCTTTTTGACTCTTAAAAGGAACAAGACCAGCTCCTTGTCGTAACTCATTTAGATAATTTAGTGCTTTCTTCTCTTCAGTTACAACTTGAATAAGAGGAGTTTTTTTTATCTCTATTGTTGGAGATATAGGTGAAGCAGAAAGATGATATAGGTATATAGAGAATAGAGTGAGTATCCCCATAATAAAAGTATCTATTTTTTGTTTCATTACTATTACCTCTCTTTTTATTATAGTTTTCTTGTCTATATTATAACAATTAAAAATATATTTTAACTAATTTAAATTATATTTTTTAAATATTTAATTTTATTATGAAAATTTCATTGCCCACATCTCTCTATTAACAGATAGAGAAGCTTTTATTTGTGATGAGTTGATTAGTTTTTTGAGTTCTAATACCTAATTTATCTATTCTTCGTTTATTTTAGGCTTATTTAATGATGGTTTCTTCTATAGGTTAATTTAATTTTTATGTTTTTTGAGGTTATGGGTTCTTTGAGTGATAGTTTAATGCAACCATCAGAAGGAAGACCAAATCTAAAGGCTCATTTCCAACTGAGGCATCTGCTTTTAAGGTCATCTATCTTGCTACACAGGAGCAACAAGAAAAATGTAATAGAGCCAGTATCAAAAATTGGAGTGAAATTTATCCTCAACTTTGTATATTTTTCAGCGACATTATGTCAAAATATACGAACTAATTTACTAATAAGAGGTGGGTTTACACAGTTAAAGTTAGACTCTCGGATGTTATGAGTCTCATCGGATTTACCTAAAGAGTCTTTTAATAAAGTTACTTTTAGGAAGATGCTTTTTAATCTCCTTTAAATTAGCTTGGCAAGTCAATAAGCTTTCATCATCTGTTGGCAGAATCATCTTCTTAATTCTAACTGCCTCTCTCATATACCTATAGGCTCTCTCATAATCAAAAAGATTATAACAGCAAAGAGCTAAACTATTATAGCTTATTGCAGTTTGAGGATGTGTTCCTCTATAGAGTTCAACTCTCACCTCTAAAGATTTTTCAAAAAGTGGTAGTGCTAGTTCAAACTCTTCTGATGCTGCATAGAAAAACCCTAACTCATGATAACTTTTAGCTGTTAAAGGATGAAAGTCACCCAATAGCTCTTTTCTTAGCTCTAAAGCTTTTAGATAATAATCTAATGCCTCTTCCAATTGATTATTTTCAAAATATATATTTGCCAATGCACTAAAAACTACAGCATTTTCAACAGATTTAAAAGAGTATAACTTTTTATTTATCTCTAAAATATTTTTATACAACATAAGAGCTTTATCACTCTCATTCTCTTCTATATATGCTTCGGCTAATTTTAAGTAAGCATTCACTGTTTTTATATGCTCTTCACCATAAGTTTCTACTATTAATTGTAATGATTTCTTATATGTATCTATAACTTTATTATTTAAGTTTTTATCTTTATACAGTAGAGCTAAACTATTATACTCTTCAATAGAGGGTTGTTTAAATAACTCAACAACATTATCCGATGTAGAATTGCTACTATTTATTAACAAATTTGTATTAAAAAATTGTTGTTTCATAAATATACCCTCCTTTAGTTAATATATTTATTATACTTTTTTTTCTTAAGAAAATATATAATTTTTCTTCTTTTATTTTTATAATGTGTAAAAGATTTTCACTTTTGTTCTTTTCTGATGTATAAAAAATATTTAATATTTTCAATTAATATAATCTGTTTTAAAATATGAAAATAATAAAAATAAGCTTTTCAATTCAATCTTAACCATCAAAGGAGTATAATCCAAAAAAATTTCATACTTCATGCTTCTTTAAGGTTTTATGATGTAGTATGAAAAAGTTAATTAGGACTAAATTTGTCCGATTTAAAATCATGAGCTACGCTCAAAGGAATTAGATGAAAGTTTATTTAGATAACAATGCTACTACCATTGTTGACCCACATGTCTTTGCTGAGATGGAGCCATTTTTTGTACAAAAATATGGTAACCCTAACTCGCTACATGCTTTTGCAGGAGAGACCCACCCTCATATTAAAACTGCTATGGAAAAAATATATGCTGGTATTCGTGCCAATAGAGAGGACTCTGTAGTTATTACATCTTGTGCAACAGAGAGTAATAACTGGGTATTAAAATCTATATATTTTGAATATATATTAACAGGTAGGAAAAACCATATTATTATCTCTGAGGTTGAACATCCATCTATTATTGCTACAGCAAAATTTATTGAATCGCTAGGTTGTAAAGTTACATATCTACCAATAAATGCTGAAGGACTTATTGAGGCACAATCGGTTAGAGATGCCATTACTGATAAAACTGCTATAGTTTCAGTTATGTGGGCAAACAATGAGACAGGAGCAATTTTCCCTGTTCAAGAGATTGGTGAGATTTGTAAAGAGTATAATGTTCTATTTCATACCGATGCCGTTCAAGCTATTGGTAAAATACCTGTCTCTGTTCAAGAGTTTAATGTGGACTATTTAACCTTTTCAGCACATAAGTTTCATGGGCCAAAAGGTGTTGGTGCTTTATATATGAAAAAAGGTAAGGAGCTTACCCCTCTTCTTCATGGTGGTTCACAAATGGGTGGATACCGTTCAGGCACACTCAATGTTCCAGGAATTATTGGTATGGGTAAAGCGATTGAACAAGCTATTGATGCACTCGACTTTGAGATGAGTGAAATAAGAGAACTAAGAGACAATTTTGAAGATGCTCTTTTAGAGATTCCTGACACATTTGTAGTAACTCCAAGAAAATATAGAACTCCCAACACCACTCTTATCTCTTTTAGAGGTATTGAGGGCGAATCAATGCTTTGGGACTTAAATCGTGCAGGAATTGGTGCAAGTACAGGTTCAGCTTGTGCTTCCGAAGACCTTGAAGCAAACTCTGTAATGGAAGCGATAGGTGCTGATGAAGATTTAGCACATACAGCTATTAGATTCTCTTTGAGTAGATATACAACGCAAGAGGAGTTAGACTACACACTAGAAGTTGTAAAAAAAGCTGTAAAGAGATTACGAGAAATCTCTAGCTCTTATGCCTATACACCTAGTGGACATCAGTCTGGTTTAACAGCACATTAATAAATAGAATTATAAAGGAAAAAATATGGGAATAGATAGTTTAGTAGGTGGTACCATCTGGGATGAGTACAGCGAAAAAGTAACCGAGTTAATGAATAATCCTAAAAATATGGGTGATATTAAAGAGGAGGAGGCAGAAGCAATGGGTGCAAAACTTATTGTTGCTGACTTCGGTGCAGAGAGTTGTGGAGATGCTGTTCGTCTATACTGGGCAGTTGACCCAAAAACAGATATTATTAAAGAGTCAAAGTTTAAAAGTTTTGGTTGTGGAACAGCAATTGCTAGTTCTGACACTATGGCAGAGCTATGTAAAGGTAAAACTGTACAAGAGGCTGTAAAAATCACTAATATTGATGTAGAGATGGCGATGAGGGATACTCCTGAAACTCCATCTGTTCCACCTCAAAAGATGCACTGTTCTGTTATGGCGTATGATGTTATAAAAAAAGCAGCAGCTCAATATATGAATGTTGATATGGAGAGTTTTGAAGAGGAAGTAATAGTTTGTGAGTGTGCAAGAGTAAGCTTAAGTACCCTAAAAGAGGTTATTAGACTCAATGACCTTACTACAGTTGAACAGATTACAGACTATACCAAAGCAGGAGCATTTTGTAAATCATGTATTCGCCCTGGTGGACATGA
>JALSQJ010000252.1 GCA_026985495.1 Campylobacteraceae bacterium | reverse complement strand
AGTTTAGCTTTTTTTCTAAGTAGCATAAGTGCCTCTTTTTTAGTTAAAAGCTCTAGTTGTCCACTCTCTTCCATCTGCTCAATAATCTCTAGTTTTCTAATAGATTTTTTCATTGTTGGATAGTTTGTTAACATCCCACCCAACCATCTTGTAGAGACGTAAGGCATTCCACATCTTTCAGCATGCTCTTTAACTGCTGAACGAGCTTGTTTTTTAGTTCCTACAAATATTACTGTTTGACCCTCTGCTGCTGCTTCTTTTACTATATTGTATGTATATTTGAAGTATCTTAGTGTTTTTTGTAAGTCAATAATGTAGATGTTTTTTCTCTCACCAAAAATAAATTTTTTCATTTTTGGATTCCATCTTCTTGTTTGGTGTCCGAAGTGTACACCACACTCCAATAGATCTTTCATTGTTACCATATTTTGCTCCTTGCAAAAGTCCAAAAATAGATAGTAAACTATATATTTTAAGACAAAAATAATATTTTTAGAGACCGTAGTCTGTTGGTTTATTCCACTGTAGCCCTTAACATTTAGACAAGCTAACTGCAACCGTTCAAGGATTAACTACATGAGAATTTGCTTTAAAAAAGCTTGGAATTATATCGGAAATATAGTTAAATAAGAGATATAATTTGCTATTTAATTACTATTTTAATAGAGATTAAATATTTTTGAGTAGGTTAGCTATCTTTAAAGCACCATCTTTTTCAATAATAGATTGAAGTTTTTGACTCTTCTCTCTTAAATTTTCATCTAATAGAGCTACTACTTTTTGAATGTTAATCTCATCTTCACGCATAATCCATGCAACATCTTGTTCAAGTAAAAATTTTGCATTGTAGAATTGGTGGTCTCCTGCTGCGTATGGGTATGGAATATAGAGTGTAGGTATTGCCATGGCAGAGAGTTCCCATAATGTAGAGGCTCCAGAACGTGCAATGGCAAAGTCGGCTTGTTGCATATAGTCAGATAGATTGGTAGTAAAACCAAACACCTCTGCTTCTATATTTGTATCTTTATAAAACTGTTCTACCTCTACTATATTTCGCTCACCTGCTTGGTGGATAATTTTAATATTTTTCTCTTTAAGAGTTGGAGCAAGTTTTAGTGCTAACTCATTAATAGCTTTTGCCCCTTGTGAACCACCTAAAAAGATAATGGTTTTAATATCTTCTCTTATACGCGACTTTTCAAAATACTCCCTTTTGATAGGATAGGCTCTAGTAGAACTATGCTCATTATAGGAGGATATAAATATTTTTGCATGAGAACGTAGAATTCGGTTCAAAGAACCTATGGTAGCATTTTGTTCATGAATAACTAAAGGAATGCCTAATGTAATGGCAGCAAAAGAGGTAGGAGCAGCTGAAAAACCACCCACACAGAAGACTACCTCTGCTTGGCTATCTTTTAAGATTTTTCGAGCTTGAATGGTTGCTTTAAATAGCATGGTTATAGATTTTATTTTTCCTAATATACCTTGGTTAACTACACCTTGAGTCTCTAAAAAATGAGTCTCTTTAAACTGTTTATCCTCTTTAAACCACTTTTGGTCTTGCCCTTTAGTTGAACCAATATAGATAAGCTCTTTATCTGAAATCTCCTCTTTGACTGCTTTTATAATGGTCAAATGCCCACCTGTTCCCCCACCTGTCATGACAATACTCATGATGTTCTCCTATTTACTTTTTTAGAAATCATTAAAACAATACCAATGTTAAGTGCAGAGGCGATAACTTGTGAACCACCATAGCTTAAAAATGGAACAGCAATACCTTTAATAGGGGTAATACCTGAAATACCAAAACTATTAATTAAAAATGAAAAAGCTATTAATAGTGCTGCTCCAACACAAAAAAGGTAATAAGTTGGGTTATCAACTTTTGCTGCAACTTTAAAAATACGGAAGATAATAAAAAACATAATTAATGTAACAGCTAAAACAGTAATAAACCCTAACTCTTCTGCAATACCAGCTAAAATAAAGTCGGTATTGATTTCTGATAAAAATCCTAATTTATACTGTCCATTTCCTAAACCTTGACCAAAAAAACCACCATGTTGAATTGCATCGAGTGAGTTTGATATTTGGTAGGTTTCTAATCTGTTTGAAGAGTTGTCAAGTGACAAGAACCAATCTTTAACCCTCTTAATTCGGTGTGGTTGGGTAACAATAAGTAGAACAAATCCAGTTAGACCAAGTCCAAAAAGCATGGAGAAAAATCGAAAACTACTCCCTACTAAAATAAAAAGTACAATAAGAGTTAACGAGATAACCAATGTTTGCCCTAAATCTTTTTGGAAAACGGCAATAAGTAGGGTGCTGAGAATAAGTACAAAAATATAGGGTATAAAGATTTTAATCTCTGATTTTAAATCCATTTTTCCTTGTGGCAAACGAGTTCTAACTAGTGACCAAGAGATGAACATGAGAAAACCTATTTTATAAAACTCAACAGGAGTAATGGAGATGGAACCAAAATTTACCCAACGTTTTGCTCCACCTATATTTCTTACAATGCTCTCTGGAAGCATAGGCATAATAAGTAGAATAGATAGAAACGTCATAAAGAGAAGAATACCAATAGGTTTAAACCATTTATCAGGGTCTAGTTTACTAAGTATAACCATCATAGTAATACCTAAAATAACAGCTACAAGTTGTCGTATAAAAAAGTGTGTATCGGCATAGTGGTACTTCATAACAATATAAGTTGAGAGTGAGTAGGACATTACTAATCCTAGAATTAATAGGATAACAGTCGCACCGAATAGGGGTTTATCAATCATTATAATATTCTTTTTTATTTTAATATGGGTATTTTATCAGAATTTTTTGAAAAAAATAGTAAAATTTGTTCTGTTTAATAAGAAGAGTGAATAAAGGTTAATATGCAAGAGCATGATGAGAATAGAATGATACGTTATAGATCAGCAATATTATTAATACTATTTTTGGGTATTTTTATACTCTTCTCTATATTTATTATTACTATGGGTAGTATATTAGGTTCAGATAGAGATACAGATAATAAGTTTATAAATATTGAAAATAAGGGATTACGAGGAAAGATAATTTCAGCAGACCATTATGTTGTGACTTATAGTGAAAAAAAATATAGAGCAGAGGTAGATACAAGAAGTATTGACCCTAAGAAAAAAAATCTATTTATTAAACTCTTCTCTATCTATTCTGGGCTAAGTGAAGAGAGTGTTGCTTCTAGATTTTTTACAAAGTCAGGTAGAACTATTCGTGGACGTATAGTATTAACAACTAATTTAGATTATCGATTGGCAAGTGATTTGAGGTCGCTCTCTTATAAAATGAGTAAATTGGATATTTTTCGACCATTAAACCCTAAAAAACCACATTTGATTTTTGGATTAGATATATTGGCTGATAGTGAGACACGTGAATTTCCTCATCAATCTCTATTGACACCATTGGTTGGGTATGTACGAATAGATGATAGTAATGAGTATAAAAAGCCAATAGGAATAAAAGGTTTAGAGAGAAAATATGCCACCTATTTAGAACCTGAAAAAGATGCATCATTAAAGGCAAAGAGAGATGTTTTGGGAACTCCATTACTCACAGGTACAACTAGAGAAGTGAAACGTATAGATGGTATGAATTTGCACCTTAATATAGAACTCTCATTTCAAAAAGATGTAGAGGCTGTACTTGATGAGATGAAAGAGATGACAGCTGCACAAGAGGTGATGGCAGCAGTTATGGACTCTCGAACTGGTCAACTCTATGCTTTAGCCTCCTCTGAACGGTTTGACCCAAAACATATACGACAAAAAGATGTTATGGCTCTTCACCCTAAGTTTTCAGAGTACCTCTATGAACCAGGTTCGGTTATAAAGCCTTTAACTATGGCAATAGCATTAGACCACCATAAAGTAGATTTAAATAAAATGATTCCTTTAGGAGGAAAACTAAAGGTAACTAATACATATACTATTTCAGATGATGAGTATTTTAAGGCACTATATCCAAAAGGGATTATTATGTTCTCTTCTAATGTTGGTATTGCAAAAATTGCATGGAGACTTACAGGACGAGAGCTTTATGATGGTTGGAGAAACTTTGGGTTAGCAAGTCGTTCAGGAATTGACCTTTCAAAAGAGTTGGTGGGACGTATTAAGTCTGCTTCTCAACTTAACCATAAGACACACAGTGCAAACATGGCGTATGGTTATGGTATGTTGGCAAACTTTATGCAACTTATTAAAGCCTATAGTGCATTTAATAATAATGGTGTGGCTGTTACACCTAAGATAGTTGATTTTATGACCGATAGAGAGAATTTTATGTATGATGTACCTAGAGATGTGGCATCACTTCAGGCATGTAGTGCAAAGACAGCTAATATTGTTAAAGATATGTTGGCTGGAACAGTTAACAGAGGAACAGGAACATCAGCACAGTATGATGGGCTTGATGTTGGAGGAAAAACAGGTACTGCCCATATCTCTGAACGAGGTCACTATGTAGAGAAGTATCATAGTAGCTTTTATGGTTATGCAAATGATAAGCAGGGGCATAAGTTTACCATAGGAGTCTTTGTAATAAAACCTAAAAAAGTATATTTTGCCTCTCAAACAGCTGCTCCAACATTTCATAAAATTATAGAGAAGATGGTTCAACATAAATATTTAGTTGTTGATAAAGTGTTAGCTAAGATAGATCGCTCTAAAAGAGAGACACTACGAGCTAAAAAACGTGCTATTTATTTACGAAAAATTGAAATGTATAATAAAGAACATGGTATAAAGTAAAAAAAATAATTATAAGGATAAAAATGAAAAGTATAATACAAAAATTGTTATTAATTACAATGGGATTGTTGATTGGTTGTTTAACGGCTTGTGTTGGAGTTGACCCACAAGGTAGAGGTTACTCTGTAGCTGTTCCTATGGGTATGATTAACTCTACATTGGCAAATCAGTTTCCTGTAAAAGAGAGCCGTACTTTAGGTACAGTTGAGATTAAAGACCCATCTATTTTAGGAAAACAGGGAAGTGATAAGTTGAATATTGGAACATCTTTTAATTTTACAAACATGCTCATTCCTGATGGTATTGGTGGAAGTTTGAAACTGGCATCAGGTGTACGTTTTGACCCAAAAACACAAAATTTATATTTAGCAGACCCAATGGTAGAAGAGTTAAAATTTCATAACTTTTCACTAGCTAAATATTTAACCAATGATATGCGTCAAACATTAGGGTTGATTATTGCAGAGACTATTGCTAAAAAACCAATTTATAACATTAAAAAAGCAGGAGTGCTTGGTTCAGGTTTGGTTAGAGGTATTGATGTACGTAATGGACAGGTCTATTTGACATTTGGTCTATAAAAGGAATTTTTGAATGATAAACAACAAACCTAAATATACACTATTTAAAAATGCTTCGTATGCACTAGATGGTTTAGTTCATGCTATAAAAAATGAGACCTCTTTTAAGTTAGAGTTGTTTGTTGCTTTTATCATCTTCCCTGCAATTTATCTTATGCCATTTGAGTTAAGTTATAAACTGATTTTAGTGATTACTTACTTTTTAATTATGATTTCCGAGTTACTTAACTCTGCTGTTGAAAATGTGGTGGACTTGGTAACAAAAGAGATTCACCCTTTAGCAAAATCAGCCAAAGACATAGGGGCTACTGCGGTTCTATTTAGCGTTATTTTGCATATACTCTGTTGGTTACTTATTGGTATGGATTATTTAGCTTCGTGCTAAACCATCGCTTCTATCTCTCTCTCATCTTCTAGTAGATGACAAAATTTTAGCCCATGTAAGAAGATAGCCCATGAGATGTAAATCCATAAGAAAAAGAAGAGTAGGGTGCTTAGACCTCCATATATGCTCATATATGTCTTATTATGGAGTACATAAAATATAAATCCACTTTTTGCCAAATACCACGCTAAAGAGGCAATAAAAGAGCTAATTCCAGCAGCCTTCAAAGAGACATGGGTATTTGCTGATATTTTGTAGGTCAAAAAGAACATCGACCAGACAATGAAAAATGGTAAAATTTGTAAAAGATGAATACCATTTGTAATGTCATGCTCATCAAGTCTCACTTGAAGTTGTGAAGAGAGATAAAATGAGAGTACCATCATAATGGGTGTTAACGTCACCAATGTCCAATAGACCGTCACCGATGACCAGAAGCTCCTTCTTTGAGACTCAAAAATATCATTGACAATGTAGTCATAGTTTTTAAAAAACATCATGGAGGCAAAAAGCACATAGACCACCCCCATCATACCCATCTGTCCAGAGTTCTCCACAAAGGTGTTGATATAGCCTAAAATCTCTTTAGAGTGTGTTGGCATAAGATTTTTAAAAAGCATATTTTGTATCTCTTTATATACATCTTCAAAAAGGGGTAAGTTAGTAAAGATAGACAAAACAATGACCAATAGAGGAATAATAGAAAAAAGAGTATAGTAACTCAAACTTGCCGAGTAGTAAGAGAGT
>JALSQJ010000251.1 GCA_026985495.1 Campylobacteraceae bacterium | reverse complement strand
TATAGACCCACAGAGTACATTCAAGGTTGGATGAGCTTTTGGTTTGATAAGGCTAAACGTTTAGAAATAGCCAAACGGTTTCAACTTTCACGTGTGGCATTCATAGAAAAAGTATGGGCAAAAGATAAAAATTTACATAATCATGGCTTTGCTATAGATGATGAGATTTTAACGCCCATATTTGAGAAGATAAAAGATGAGATACCCAATGCTTACAATGTAGGAAAACTACTACAACTTGAAGCAGAGATGACCAAAAGACTCTATAAGTATGCAGCAACTAAAACAGGGCAAATAGGTTTTACGAGAGACCACAATAATGCAGACGAAGCCAATGTTTTTTTAAATCATGGAAACTATTTAGCCTATGGATTGGGAGCTACTACGCTTTGGACACTTGGGATTTCTCATGGTTTTGCTGTAATGCATGGCAAGACAAGACGAGGGGCATTGGTATTTGATGTGGCAGATTTAGTGAAAGATGCCATTGTTTTACCTTTGGCATTCACCTCTGTTAAAGAGGAGATGAGTGAACAGGAATTTAGGGGAGCAGTGTTACAGAAGTTTGTAGAGCATAAAGCTTTGGATTTTATGTTTGATGAAGTAAAGAGGGCTTCGATGTTTTACAAAAATGAGATAGCATTATGATAGTCACATTTATCTCTCAATGCGAAAAAAATGCCCTCAAAAAAACAAGAAGAGTATTAGACTCTTTTGCCAATAGAATAGGCGATAACACATGGCAAACCATCATTACAATGGAAGGGCTCAAAGCTGTTAAAAAACTTCTTAGAAAAACAGCCTCAAAGAGTACGGCTGTGAGTTGCCATTGGGTTCGTAGTAGTCGAAGAGTAGAACTTATGTGGATTGTTGGAAATAGAGATAGGTTTAATGGGGAGGGGATTGTGCCTGTAAATAGAACACAAAAAACAATTTTAGATAACTACAAAGAGAGTGATTGGAAGTATTTGCCTCTCATTAAATCTTTGGTAGCACTTTCAGCTTTGCTTCATGATTGGGGAAAAGCTACCCAACTTTTTCAAGAAAAACTAAAATCTTCGACAAAAAAAGGTGACCCCATTCGCCATGAGTGGATTTCTTGTATGTTACTCAATGCGTTTATTACTCAAAATAGTGAAAATTGGCTTGAGCGTTTAGCTAATGGAGAGATAGAAGAAGAGACTTTAAAAGAGAATATTAAAGCCTTAGACTCTAAAGTTCTTAAAAATCTTCCAAACTCTGCAAAACTTATTATGTGGTTGATTGTTTCTCATCATCGACTGCCATTAGAGTTAGAGAATATAGAAGATTGGCAAGATGAAGAGGCTGATACGATTGATGATATTTTAAAGTATGTTACAAAAGAGTGGGGTTATGAAAATAGTTATGATGAGGATGAAGAACGACTAAAACAATGTTTTATCTTTCCCAAAGGTCTTTTGAGTAACGCCAACAGATGGTTAAAAGAGCTTAAAAAGTGGTCTAACCGTATGAGTAAAGAGATGGATTTGCTCAATGAGTCTATGAGTGATGGTTCTTATAGGATTGTGCTTCACTATGCACGATTGACTTTGATGTTAGGAGACCATAACTACTCTTCACAAGATAGAGATGAAAATTGGAACGAGAATATTGGGCTTTTTGCGAACACAGACCAAAAGAGAAAAAAGATGAAGCAGAAACTTGATGAGCATCTTTGTGGTGTAATGAAACAAGCTCTTCAGACAGTACACTATCTACCTGCTTTTGAAAAAGAGTTTGAATGTGTAAAAGATAATAGGGCTTTAAAAAGAGCAAGTCCAAAAGCTTTTTCTTGGCAAGATAAGGCTGTTAAAAAAATAGAACCGATATTTGACACTGATGTTAGGCAAGGTTTTTTTGCTGTCAATATGGCAAGTACAGGTTGTGGTAAAACTTTTGCCAATGCTAAAATAATGAGAGCAGTTTCAGAAGATAAAAAAAGTTTACGTTATATTTTAGCTCTTGGGCTTCGGACTTTGACGCTACAAACAGGTAGAGAGTACAAAGAGAAGATAAAGTTAGAAGAGGATGAATTAGCCGTACTTATTGGTTCTAAAGCTGTAAAAGAGTTACATGATGAACAGATAAAAGAGGAGTCTTATGAAGATTATGGTTCAGAATCAGAAGAAGCATTGTTAGATGAAGAGATAGAGTATGATTTTCCTATGCCCACAGAGGGTTTGAGTACACTCCTTAGAAGAGAGAAATATAAGGCTTTTCTTCATGCACCCTTGCTTGTTTGTACCATTGACCATATTATGGGTGCTGTTACGACAAAAAGAGGGGGTAAATATATCTTGCCTTCATTGCGTTTAATGAGTTCAGATTTGGTCATTGATGAGATAGATGATTTTACAGGTTCTGACCTTATTGCTATTGGTCGATTGGTTCACTTAGCAGGAATGTTGGGGCGTAAGGTTATGATTTCATCAGCCACTATTCCACCTGATTTGGCAGAGGGGTATTTTAATGCCTATAAAAAGGGGTGGCAACTTTTTTGTAAAACAAGAGAGGCTAAAGAGGAGATTGTTACGGCTTGGATAGATGAATTTCAGACAAAGGCTGTTGTGATAAACGCTTTTAAGAGCAATAGTGCCATAGAGGAGTATGCTAATTATCATAGCTCTTTTATAGATAAACGTGTTGCTAAACTTGCCAAAGAGATGGTAAAAAGAAAAGTTGATATTGTGGCGTGTAAAGATGAGATAGGAGGAGATGATAGTCTCTATTTTTCTAAGATAAAAGATGCTTTAATCCAAAAACATAGGGAGCATAATAGTGTAGATAAGGAGACAAACATTAATGTCTCTTTTGGTGTTGTGCGTATGGCAAATATTCAACCTTGTGTGGCTTTAAGTAAGTTTTTGATGTTGGCAGAGTATCCAAGCGACATAGAGGTAAGAGTTATGAGCTATCATTCAAATCAAGTGCTACTTTTACGTCATGAGCAAGAGAAACATTTAGATGAGGTGTTAAACAGAAAAGGAGAAAATGAAAAAGAAGCTATTACATTTACAAATGCTATTTTGCGTTCTCATTTAGATGGATGTTTTAGTAAAAACATGATATTTATAGTAGTGGCTACACCAGTAGAGGAGGTAGGGCGTGACCATGATTTTGATTGGGCAGTTATTGAACCCTCTTCATTTCGTTCTATTATTCAGATGGCAGGACGTGTTAGACGACACAGAATTGAGGTTGTAGATAAACCCAATATTGCTTTGATGCAGTACAACTTAAAATCTTTTAGAGTCAATGATGATACGATTAGAAGTTTTAATAGACCTGGTTATGAGATTGATTTTACTTTAAAGAGTCATAATATCTCAGAGCTTATAGATGTAAAGCAAGTAGAAAAATGTTTAGATGCAACCTTGCGTATCAAAAAACCTAAGAAGCTAAATGAAAAAGGCTCATTATCTGATTTGGAACATTTTATGACAGAGCGAGATTTAACCGATTATGAGGGAGTAGAAGCAGATACTTTTCAAGGTTATTTAGAGGGGTCACACTTTTTGACAGCCCACCCTCAATATTTTCATCCCTTTAGAAAAAGTAGCCCAAGTATGAATGTTTTTTTAGTATATGATGAAAATATAGATGGATATATCTTCACTGAATATGATAAGTTTGGAAAGATTATCGTAGATATTTCTGATAACCCTATGGATAGAGGAGAGGTTTTACGAATTAAAAAGGTTGAAGCAGATGAATTCTTTAATCAACGAGCATGGTTACAAAGAGATTATAATGTGTTAATTGAACAACAGGCTATAAAAAGAGATTTATCTAAGTATGATGTCTCTTTGAAGTTTGGAGAGCTTAGTTTTAATGCTTATGAAGATAGTAGTTATGAGTATAGTAATATGTTTGGGTTGGTTAAGGTTTAGTAAAGATGAAAAAGATATAATTTTCCTGATATATAATAATTGATTAAAATGTCGAATAGATAGTTTAGAAATGATAGATAATTAGTGACTACTGTGAACTACTGTGTAAGTAGTTTATATAAACATAGAAAGGAGTTAATTAGTGTTAGCATTGACACGTGAAGAGATATGTACATTTGTTGAAAAATCTATTCTGGATAAACAATATAATGATGAACTCTCTTTTCCGATTTCTTGCATTACGATTGAACGTGTAAAAAAGAAATTATATTTGAATTTAGAAGGCTACATGGGTATTATTTCCAGTCATAGTGTTAGACATGTTCATAAAGGTCATGCAACAGACATAGAGTATATTTGTGAAATTTTAGACATTCTTGAGACATTTTTTACAGTAGAAAAGAGTGTAACTAGAGACCATAAGACAGGAGTTTCTTTGGTGAGTTTAGAATTTTATAAAAAATATAACAGTGATACGGTTAAGTTGGTAAAGTTAAAAATTCATAGAGAAAAAAGGTTAGAGTTAAAAACGCTTTTTGTGAAAGATTAGCAGACCAAAAACTGCTAAATTTTACGGGTGTTTGCCAATGCCTTACCGAAGTAATCTCTAGCTTAACGTCCGAAACGAACTCCGATGGTTTTATATCCAGAGAAGAGTCTCTGCAAGCGTATTATATCTAATAATTATTAATAAGTCAAAAAGGAGAATAAAGATGAACGAAACAGTAACAAAGTTCTTTGATGAAAGAAAAGAACTTTGGTTAAAGAGTAAGATAAAATCTTCAATGCAAGAAGATGAAGTTTTAGAACTGCATAAGGAGTGTAATAATCTTTTTTCTTTAGAGGTTTGGTTACCCAATGCCTCTAAAAGAGCAGGGCAAATTTCTATGGCAACACACCCTTGTACTTTTTCTCACCCTAGTGCTAGAAAAAACAAAAATGGCGATGTTACACCCATTATAGCAGATGTTGAAAAGAGAGCAGATGGGTTGTTGAGAAGTGGAAATGTGGAGGTTAAGCGTGATGCGTTGGGGAATGCGGCTGCTTTAGATGTGCATAAGTTTTTAAATTTGATAATGCCTGATGGTAGAGAGTTGATTTGGCATATAGAACAAAATAGTGATTTAGCTAAATCACTACTTAAAATAAAAAGTAAAAGTTATGAAAAATTAAGAGAAGAATTTTTAGAGATGATTGTCTCTTCTGATGAATTGGTAACCAGTTCTAAGATAAAGCAAGTCTATTTTCCTGTGGAAGATGCTTATCATCAACTCTCTATATTGAGCAATTCGGGAATGATTTTTGAGATGAAAAAAAGAGTTGATGCCATACAATTTAGAGAAGGGCTAAAAGAGCTTAGAAAATTACGAAGAGAAAATGCTTTTTCAGAAGAGGGATATAGTGAGATTTATAATTTGACACTTATGGCGTATGGTGGTACAAAACCTCAAAATATTTCTGTTTTAAACTCTCAAAATGCTGGTAAGGCTCAACTGCTTTACTCTATGCCACCCCAATTGAAAAAACAAGATATTCATTTTCCTAAAAATAACTTTTTTTCAGAGTCTTTGAACCCTTGGAAATTCAAATATATATTTGATGCTTTACATAATATATTTAAAGTTCCAAACTATTCTAATGTAGCTATGAGAGATGCAAGAAAAAAACATTATGCTAGATTGGTAGAAAAAATCATTGAACAGATGTGGTCTGTTCGAGAAGTTGAAAAAGAGCAGTACTATGAAAAAACATCAAAGCTTAAAACCTATCAAAAGATTTGGCTTCTTAGTAAATTTGAAGTAAAAAGAGATGAGGAAGATGCGTGGCTAGATGAGGTGATTGAGGAGATTACTCATTGGGTTTTGAGTTCTTACAAAAAAGTATGGAAAAAATCTGATATTGACATCAATGGAACAGAAGAGCTAAAAGATATAAGAAAAATTGTAGAAGAGTTTAGGGAGGGTCTAAGATGAGTAGTCGTGTAAAAAGAGTTTTACTTATTCCTCATATATTGGTACATAATGCAAATGCACTCTCTAGTCCATTTACAATTGGATTTCCTGCTATGACAGCTTGGTTGGGTGCTGTTCATGCATTACAACGAAAATTAAATGCCGATGGTTTTAAGGATTTGGCGTTTAATGCTGTGGCTGTTGTGAGTCATAAAACAGATTTACAAGTTTTTAGAGGAAAAGGTGATTATGCAAACTCAATTATTGCTACGGCTAATCCTGTTGGTAAAGATGGTAAACGACCAGCTTTCATAGAAGAGCCACGCTGTCATCTTGATGTATCGTTGCTAATAGAACATAGTAAAATAGATAGAGATGATAAAGAGAAGTTTTTAGAGAGAGTTACACACCATTTACGCTCACGCATGAAGATGGCAGGTGGAGATATACTCCATTTTCAAATGCCGACAGTTCATACTGTTAAAAAAGAAGAGGAGTTAGCCAACATTCGTCGAAAACTTATGCCTGGGTATGCGATTGTAGAGCGACGAGAGCTTATGAAAGAGGCGATGGAGAGTGGATTAGATGGCATTGATGCTTTGTTGAACTACTTAATCATCAATCACGCTTGTGAGAAAGATGAAGATG
>JALSQJ010000250.1 GCA_026985495.1 Campylobacteraceae bacterium | reverse complement strand
TGCATAAAAGCTCAATGTGAGCAAATGAATTTCAAAGGTTAAATGATGAGAAATAAATATATTGAAAGTTTTGAACAAGCACAATTAGAGAATAAATCTGTTCCTGAGTTTAGAGCAGGAGATACATTAAGAGTTGCTGTTACTATTAAAGAGGGTGACAAAACAAGAGTTCAAAACTTTGAGGGTGTATGTATAGCACTTAGAGGTCAAGGTACAGGTCGTACAATGATGATTAGAAGAATTGGAGCTAACTCTGTAGGTGTTGAGAGAATTTTCCCTATCTATTCTGAATCTATTAAGAGTATTGAGGTAGTTAGACGTGGTAGAGTTAGACGTGCTAAACTCTTCTATCTTAGAGCATTAAAAGGTAAAAAAGCTAGAATTAAAGAGCTTAGAAGAAAATAATTTATATCTATTTCTCAGGTTCTATTAAGAGGGGGAAATTCCTCTCTTCTACTTCTCTATTCTATTCCTCTTTTTACTATTATCTGCTATAATTTTTTAATTATGATATAAGGATATCTTTTGGAGTTTTTAGAAAAAATTGCCCAACGTCTGCTACTTGTTTTTCAATTTATATTGGTCTTTCTATTTATTCTTTTTGAGGAGATTATCTGGGAAGGTATTGCTAAGCCCATATATGTAAAGATAGAGTCTCTTCATATTGCTCAAAAAATTGAAACTAAAATCAAACATACTAATCGTTATCTTCTTTTGGTTATATTTTTAGTTCTACTGTTTGGTGTAGAGGGTGCTGGAATTTTAGCAGGAGCTTTTTTTGTGCAGGGAAAATTGCTTTTTGGGTTACTTCTCTATGTTGCTAAAATACCAATTGCTGCTTTTGTATTTTGGCTCTTTAAGGCTGCTAAGAGTAAACTTTTAAGTTTTGATTGGTTTAAGTGGGCGTATGAAAAACTTATGTCTGCTATAGATTGGTTAAAAGAACGAGATATATATAAAGATACTATGGCAAAAATGGTAAAGATAAAACAGAATATTAAAGAGCTTTGGAGTAGAATAAGAGCAAAATATTTTAAAGATAGTAGCTCTTTTATAGAAGAGTTGAAATCATTCTATATATATATCAAAAATTTTAAAAATAATATAAATAAGAGAAAAGAAGAGAAAAATGACTAAATATATTTTATTTGATACAGAGACAACTGGAAATCAAGAAGAGGATAGAATCATTCAGATAGGTGCTATGGTAATTGGAGCAAAAGGTTCAGTAGAGGTCTATGATGAGTTATGCTCTTCTGATGTTGCTATTAAAACAGAAGCGATGGAGGTACATAATATTACTCCTGATATAATAGAGGGAAAAGCCTCTTTTAAATCTACAAGATTTTGGAATGACCTACAAGCATTAAACAGTGAAAATAACTATTTGATAGCACATAATATAAGTTTTGACTTAGGTATGTTAAAAAAAGAGGGTTTTGAAAATAGAATGAAGCTTATAGATACCCTTCGTTGTGCAAAACACCTTTTTCCTGATGAAAACTATCATAGATTGCAATATTTAAGATACTCATTAGAGCTTTATAAAAAAGAGAAAGAGGAGGCAGATAGATATAATATTACCATTAAGTCACACGATGCAATTGGTGATGTTTTAGTGATGAAACTTTTTCTCTCTAAATTAGTAGCAAAGGTAAAAGAGCAGTATGCAGGAGTAAATCCTATGTTAAAACTTGAAGAGTTAACCAATACTCCTGTAATGATGAAAACTTTTAAATTTGGAAAATATAAAGGTGAGCAGATTGAAGATATTGCACGGTCTGATGCAGGTTATATTAAATGGATGTTGAAGTCATTGGAGTTAGATGAAGATTTAAAATACACGCTAGAGCGTGTATTGGAGAGTTTTTAATCTATCTACCATAATAAGCTTTTTTTATGGCTTGACCTAGCTGATGAACAGCCATTGCATAGTAATCTTTTGGGTTATAGCGTGTAATGGCTCTAAAGTTAGGTGTTCCCCACCAAAGTTCATCTCTTGTATATTTACTAAGTTTAATTAAAGATACAGGACCTCTATATCCATAAAAGTTTGAACTTGGTCTCATACCTAATCCATAAAGGTACTTTTGAGAATAAGAGGTTTTAAAGCCTGTTGGCAAACCATAAAATCTTTTTTTAGAGTAGTAGGTTCTCATAGCTACAGGAATTTTAGGATTCCATTTCCCTTTATTTTTAAAGTAATTGGCGATACTTCCAATAGCATCAGCTTCATTAAATAGATTTATGTGTCCATCTCCATCTAAGTCAACAGCATACTCTCTAAATGAACTTGGCATAAATTGTGCTAGTCCAAAAGCACCTGCGTAAGAGCCTTTAATCTTTTGAGGGTGAATACGTTGCTCCTTAGTTAAGATGATATAATTTTCAAGTTCAGATGTGAAAAATTTAGAGCGTTGTTTATACTCTAGTGCTAATGTTGTTAATGCATCAAGAACTGAGTGTTTCCCTGTAAAGCTCCCAAAATTAGTCTCAACTCCTATAATTCCTACTATATAAGCAGGGTCAACGCCATATTTGTAGGCAGCCATATTGAGCCAATTTGCATTTCTTCTCCAAAATGCAACACCTTTATTGATACGGCTAGAGGTTAAAAAGTTACCACGATATTTATCCCATGAACCAATTTGTGTAGCTTTTGAGATGCTTGGTTTACGTGTTTTATAAACATTATACTTATCTAGTGCAATAGTATCTCTATTAACGGTAGAGAAAATGGCATTAAGTTCAAATTTGTCAAGTCTATATTTGCTTGACATATTGTTAATTAACTGTTTAAGTTTATAGTTTGAAGCATAAGCTCCTCTAAGATAAGGGGACCTTTGAGGTATATATTCAGGTTGAACAGGTTGAGAAGGTTGAGTTGTAGGGTAACTTATGATAGGTGGTTGAGATGGTTGAGTTGGCATTGGATAAGTGTTTGCAATAGGTATATTGTTTGGGTTATTGGTAGCTGTAGTCTGTTTTTGAATACACCCACTACCTACAAAAATAATCAATGGTAAAAGTGTTAAATTTTTAATTTTAATCATAACTAAAATCCTTTTTTATTTAATTTTAGCATAAAAATGTGAATTATTGTTGTAACTTACTCTATTTTTTACCTAAAATATGGTGTAAAAACATAATTTGAGCAAAAATAGGTGCAAAAATATTTAGTATAGGTATGTAGTTAAAAAGAGAAGCAATCATGGCGATAATATTTGATTTCTTTCTTTTTTGTTTTAGCTCTTTTTTATCAGCAATAAATAGACTACCCACATCATGCACTGTAGGAGCTTTTAGTAAAATAGACCAAACATAAAGCATAATACCTTGTCCAATGATAGGAATGAAAAAAGTAGGAAATAAAATAAGATACATCAGTGCAAAAAGAAGAGTAGAGGAGAGGGTGGAGGAGATAGACCCACCCAAACTAGGGCTACTAATAGCTTTAACCTGTGGATAGTGTTTTTTAGCTAAGTTAATTAAGAGTCCCTCACTAAAGAGTGAGGTTAAAATGGCAATGGTGATAATTATAAGCGTATAGCCCACTAAAGGAGCAGCCACGTATGCTACAGAATTTTGTAGCCACTCAAATGGTATCCATGTTAGATAAGAGGTGATAAAGTTTGAAAATCTACTCCAAAAGTACCACAATAGTGTAATCCAAAGGAGTATGCTTCCTAAACCTATCTTTAAAATAAATTTTAGAACTAATGGGCTAAAGATATCTTGTAGGCTTTTTTTAATGGTATCTGTCATACTATTTTCCTACAGATAGTTGTTTTTAAACTCAACATATCGTCTAGCTGATGCATAGAGTTCTTTAACCTCTTCATCGGTTAAGCTTCTAACTGCTTTTGCAGGAGTTCCTATAATTAGACTTCTTGGAGGAAATACTTTATTTTTAGTTACCAATGCACCTGCTCCTACAATGGACTCTTTCCCAATGACAGCTCCATCTAAAATAGTTGCACTCATTCCAATTAGACAGGCATCTTCAATGGTACAGCCATGAAGCATAACACGGTGTCCAACAGTAACATCATTACCAATAATAGTTGGATTTCCATCGCTCATATCCTCTTTTTTGTGGTGGGTTACATGTACCATGCTAAGGTCTTGAATGTTGGTTCTATCTCCTATTTTGATGTGATGAACATCTCCACGAATTACACAGCCAAACCAAACAGCAGAGTCTTCACCCATCTCTGTACGACCTATAACTGTTGAGCCTTCTGCTATCCATGCTCCTTTTTTTAGTGTTGGAGTCCACTCTTTGTATTTTATAATCACTCTTTATCCTTTAATAGTTTTTTTGCTAGTTCTGTTACATACTCTGGTGTCTCTTTTTGGCTCTTATCATGAATTTTTGTAATGTACTCCTCTAAAATAGCATGATTATTAATAGCTCTATCACTACTCTGTTTTACCTGTTTGTACTCTCCTGAACTTTTTAGTTTCCATCGTAGTTGATTATCTTGTAGTTGTAGTGAGAGTATCTGTTTTATCTTCTGTGCCAATTTTGGCTCTTTGATTGGGGTTAAAATCTCAATACGTCGTATAAGGTTTCGTGGCATTAGGTCTGCTGAAGAGATATAACACTCATTTTTATCATGTTTAAAACAGTAAATTCTTGGATGCTCAAGGTACTTTCCAATAATAGAGTAAACAGAGATATTTTCACTAATCCCTTTAATTCCTGGTTTTAAGGTGCATATACCACGAATAATGAGTTGAATTTTACACCCTGCCATTGAAGCTTTGTAGAGTGCTTGAATGATGTCAGGGTCAACCAATGAGTTAGCTTTTAAGATAATTTGACCTGCATCTTTAAAGTTCATTTCATGTTCAATCATTTCAATAAGTTTTGGTTTAATGTGATTAGGAGAGAGAGTCAATGTTTTTAGTTTACTATGGTCAGAAAAACCTGTTAAGTAGTGAAAAAACTTAGTGACATCGGTGTTAAACTCCTGTTTTGTAGTAAAGTAGCTTATATCTGTATATATTTTTGAGGTAGCAGGGTTATAGTTTCCTGTACCTAAATGAACATACCCTTGAAGTTTTTTCTCTTTTCGTTTGGTCACTTGTGCTACTTTTGCATGAACCTTTAACCCTTTAATTCCATAAATTACATGTGCCCCTGCCTCCTCTAAGGCTCTTGCCCAATGGAGGTTATTCTCTTCATCAAAACGGGCTTTTAGCTCAACCAAAACAGTTACCTGTTTTCCAGCTTTAGCTGCTTTTATGAGAGCAGTAACAATGGGTGAGTTTTTTCCCACACGATAGAGTGTCATTCTCATAGAGAGGGTATCTGGGTCTTTTGCAGCCTCTTTAATAAAACGTACAACAGGGTCAAAACTCTCAAAAGGGTGGTAGAGTAGAACATCTTGTTTCTCTATGGCTTTGAAGAGGTTTTTATTTTCTGAAAATGGTGGTAGATTTTTTGGACTATAGGTAGGTAGAACTAAGTGTGATAGGGCAGGTTCGGTAACAATACTCCATAGAGTCCCAAGGTTTAAAGGAATATTATACTCATAAATATCAAGAGGGTCAAGCTCTAAATGGGTGGTTAAAAATTTAATAAGATCCTCATCAACCCCCTCCATGAGTTCGAGTCTAATGAGCATACCACGGTTTCTAGTACGCAGACCCTCTTCCATAATCTCAATAAAATCATCTGCCTCCTCCTCTTCAATCTCCAAATCAGCATTTCGTGTTACCCTAAATGGTGTAGAAGCGAGTTTTTTAAGCCCAGAGAAGAGTTCCCCATAGAAGTGGTCAACTACATTTTCAATAGGAACGTAGCAGTGGTCAATTTTTAGAAAGCGTGGTAAAATTCGTGGAATACGAATTAGTCCATGTTTAATATTTCCCTCTCTATCCTCAAGTTTAAGTGCAAGTGCAAAACTTAGATTATTAAGGTGAGGAAATGGGTGTTTTGCATCAATAGCAATAGGCATAATAACAGGGTATATCTGTGTAAAAAACTCATTTTCAATAATCTCTTGCTGTTTACTGTTTAGCTCATTGAAGTTTTTTATGGTAACTTTATGTCTCTGTAGCTCCTCCATAATCTCTTGAAAGGTGTTCTCTATAATCTTCTGCTCTTTGTGAATGGTCTTATGAATTGCTTTAAGTTGCTCTGCTGGTGTTAACTTGTCAATGGCTGTCTCTTGGACACGAGCTTTAAAGAGTGCCTTTAGACCTGCAACACGAATCATATAGAACTCATCAAGATTTGTCCCATAAATAGCAAGAAATTTAAGCCGTTCAAGTGGTGGGAGTGACTTTCTTTTAGCTTGTGCAAGAACGCGTGAGTTAAACTTTAACCATGAGAGTTCACGGTTAAAGTAGAGGTCTGGGGAGGTTAAATCAATGCTCATGGATTTCCTTATGTTTTTTTTGAATTATAGCATAGACGGTGCAATGAATTGACACCCTACGGTTTGATATGTTAAAAATGTTTGGTAGGGTGCATTTTAATGCACCAATTATAATTTAAATATTTTTAACCGTAGGGTGTC
>JALSQJ010000249.1 GCA_026985495.1 Campylobacteraceae bacterium | reverse complement strand
TATTGAGAAGGTACACAATAGAAAAGGATTATTCTCTCCAAGAATAATTATCTGTGTTCCATTTGGACTAACACAAGTTGAGAGAAAAGCTGTAAAAGAGTCAGCAATGAGTGCTGGTGCTAGAGAAGTTCACCTTATTGAAGAGCCAATGGCAGCTGCTATTGGTGCAGGTATTCCTGTAAAAGACCCAAATGGTAACTTGGTTGTTGACATTGGTGGTGGTACGACTGAAATTGGAGTTATATCTCTTGGTGGTTTAGTGCTTTCAAAATCTATTAGAACAGCTGGTGACAAACTTGATAAATCTATCATTGATTATATGAAAAGAAACTTTAACCTTTTAATTGGTGACCGAATAGCAGAAGAGATGAAAATAAAAATAGGTACAGCAGTACAACTTGATGAAGAGTTAGTCTTAACCGTAAAAGGTAGAGACCAAGTAGCTGGACTTTTAACCTCTATCGAGATAAACTCTGAACATATGAGAGAGGCTATGAAAGAACCAATTAAAGAGATTGGTGAAGCACTAAAAGCTGTATTAGAACAGACTCCACCTGACTTAGCAGGTGACATTGTAGAGAATGGAATTGTACTTACTGGTGGTGGTGCATTAATTAGAGGTCTGGACAAGTATCTATCAAACATGATTAAACTTCCTGTATATGTTGCTGAAGACCCTCTACTTGCTGTTGCTAAAGGTACAGGGAAAGCACTTGAAGAGATAGATATATTACAACATTCAGCCTATGAAGACTAGCCGATTACTAATTATTTTACTCTTTATTATATTAGCTGTTTTTCTCCTCAAAAAGGGGGAGCTATTTCAAGATAAGTTTGCACTTATTACCCTACCTGTAAAAGAGTACTATCTTGAACTCACCAACTCTACAAAAAATTCTATTGATAAATATCTAAAGCAAACCAGTTCAATAGAAGCATTAAAAAGTGAGAATATTCTACTTCGAAAATACCTCTATCAACAAAAAATTAAAATTGTAAAACTTGAAGAGATAACACAATTCAATGAAAAAAAATTTGATAACCATAAAAGTATTTTACGTGTTCAAACTATATCTTATAAAAAGTTAAACGATTTCTCTCAAATTTATCTAACAAAAGCAGATGAGTTAAAAGAGGATAAAATTTATGGTCTTATTCAAAAAAATGTCGCTTCAGGTATTGCTATAAAAGAGAAAAATGTACTTAAAGGTATTTTACTCTCTAATCCTATCTGTCAATTTTCAACATTTATTGGAGATAAAAAAACCCCAGGAATTGCAAAAGGTATTGACGCTCAAAATATTGAGATTAACTTTATACCGAAATGGTCAAAAATTAGCATAGGTGATAAAGTAATGACCTCTGGACTTGACAATATTTTTCTACCAAATATCCCTGTAGGAGTAGTGAACAATATTATTACAAAAAGTACATATAAAACGGCTATTGTTACAACTTATGCTGATATATTACACCCAAACTTCTTCTACTTAGTAAAAGAGGTGTTACATGAACCAAAAGATATTAATTTATCTAAAATGAAACTCGATAATAACATAACAGAGGAAAGAAAATGATTAATACAACTCAAAGTTCAACAACTCCTTGTTTTATAAACTACCTAATCCTAGCATTTTTTGGAACACTATTTTTTGCACTTATTCTTTTAGGATATTTACACATTATACCATTGAAAGTAAACCTACACTCTGTTGTAATTATAGGGACTATCTATCTAATTTATCTCTTTTTTATTAGACATAATGCAAACTATGTAGTCTGTAAAATGCGTAGAGAGTACATTAACCTACAAAAAGATCTACAACAAAATATTAAAGAGAACTCTCTTACTATTTTTAATGAGACAAAATCAACCATTAATATTGGAGACTTTATAGAGCAATACTATAAAACCTACCGAAATGATAACTATGCCTCTATTGCATCTTCTCTCTTCCCAATGCTTGGTATCTTAGGAACATTTACAGCTATTGCTATCTCAATGCCTAATTTTTCAAGCAATAACTCTGCTGAACTTGATACTGAAATCTCTCTACTTCTTTCAGGTATTGGAACAGCTTTTTATGCCTCTATTTATGGTATTTTTCTCTCAATAATCTGGAGCTTTTTTGAAAAAAGAGGTCTCTCTAAAGTAGATAATGATTCACATCAACTTCATGAAATCTATGAGAGCTATATTTGGAGTGAGAGTGAACTAAGACGACATGAACATATGCAACATGAGATGCGTGACCAGAAGATGATTGAAGCTCTTAAAGAGACATTTAATTTAGAGTTCATTCAAGCACTAAACGAAAAACATCTTGAAAATTTTCAAACTATTATTAATGAGACCAATAAAAACTTTACTACCATTACTGAGCATATGCAGATGGTATCTACAGATCTTAAAGATACTATTGCTCAAATTAATACATCAAAAGCATCTCTACAAGCGAGTGAAAAAATTGAACAGAGTATTCAAGAGTTTACTAAAACAACAGATATACTAAACAATACAATGAAGAGTTTTGATGCATCTTTAGAAAATTCACTAAATATAACCTTCAAAAAAATAGACAATGAAGTTGCTGACATTGTAATGAAACTTGCAAACTTTGCACACAGCACTAGCGAACAGAACAAAATTTTACAACGTACCATTACCGAGTACCACAATCAACTCTCTCAACAGATAGTGAAGTGAAATTATGTTTAAATCTAATTCAACAAAAAATGAAACCAACTTTTGGATCTCATATGCAGACCTTATGGCTGGTCTTCTTTTTGTCTTTATTTTACTTATTGGTGCAATTATTGTCAAATCTTCTATTATAAAAAATGAACTTAAAAAGAAAGAGTCTGTAGTTACAAAACAAGAAGAGGTACTAAATCAACAAGATGAAATTTTAGATGAACAGTCAGATACTCTTATTTCACTCTCTCAAAACATTGCGATGAAAGAGGATGAGATTAATAAACTAAGAAATCTACTTGCTAAAAGAGAAAGTTCACTCAAGCAGAGTAATCATAAACTACTTATATCTGACAATGCATTAAAACTTAAAAGCGATGAGATTGAAAAATTAAATCAGCTACTTATTGCTAAAAATACAAAAATAAATGACTATTCAAACCATATTCTTCTACTTCAAAATTTAGCAGAGGAGCAGAACACTACAGCAACCAATACTCAAAAAGAGTTAGATAAGTATAAAAATAGAGTCTTAATTCTCTCTAATCAAATATCTCAACAGAATGAAAAGTTAAAATTGAGTGATGAAAAACTTTTAAAACTACTTAAAGCACTAGAGGGGAAACAGACAAAATATGATGACCTATTGGCTAAACTTCAAGCTCAAAAAGCAAAAATAAAATCACTTACAGGTATTAAACTTAAAGTTATTGCTGAACTAAAAGCTACACTTGGAAAGAAAATTAATATTGATAAGAAGAGTGGTTCACTCCGACTCGCTTCCAATATCTTGTTTGATAAAGGTTCTGCTACTCTAAAAGATGGAGCTAAATCAGAATTAAAAGCAAACTTTATTGAGTATGTCTCTGCTCTTATTGGTAATAAAAATATCTCTGAACATCTTGATAAGATTATTATTGAAGGGCATTCAGACAGTGATGGCTCTTACCTATACAACTTAAACCTTTCACAAAGACGAGCTTATGCTGTTATGAACTATCTTTTAACTCTTGACTATATTAAAAAGCACAACATTAAAGAGAAGTTGGTTGCAAGTGGACGCTCCTACTTAGATACTATTAAAGTAAATGGAGTTGAAGACAAAGATGCTTCAAGACGTATTGAGGTCAAATTTAGACTTAAAAATGAAGATGCTATGTATGAGATTGAGAGAATTTTAGATGCAGATTAATTTTGAAGCAAAAAAGTTAAAAGAGGCTAACGAATATGTTAACCTCTTAAAGCCTGAAAAAAAGAAATTTTTAAAAATAAAAAAAGAGAAAACTTCTCTCTTTAAACGAATTTTTGGATTTATGTTTAAATAATAACTCCTCTTTCTATGCAATAATCTGCTATAATCGCAAAAATTTTAAACTATAATATATTATAGAGATAGAGGAATTGCTAGTGAGAACACACTATTGTGCTGATGTAAATGAGACAAATATTGGTGAAACGGTAACCGTATCGGGTTGGGTTTCTAGTCGTCGTGACCATGGTGGGTTAATTTTTATTGACCTTAGAGACAAAGACCAAGTGGTACAGATTGTTTGTGACCCTGCTGACAATGCAGAGGCTCATAAACTCGCAGAAGGGGTACGTGACCAATTTGTACTCATTGTTACAGGAAAAGTTCGTGCTAGAGGAGAAGGACTTGAAAACCCTAAACTCAAAACAGGTAAAATTGAAATAGTAGCAGATAAACTAATTATCGAAAATAAATCACTTCCAATGCCTTTTGAGCTTAATGATGAGAAAGTAAATGAAGAGATTAAACTTAAATATAGATATTTAGAGCTTAGAACTCAAAAATCTTATGATATTTTTAAACTACGTTCAAAAGCGACCATTGCTGCACGTAATGCCCTTGATGAACTTGACTTTTTAGAAGTTGAAACACCTATCATTACCAAGTCAACCCCTGAAGGTGCTAGAGATTACCTTGTGCCTAGCCGTCTGCATGGTGGTGAGTTTTATGCTCTACCACAATCTCCTCAACTCTTTAAACAACTCTTGATGGTTGGTGGATTTGACCGTTATTTTCAGATTGCTAAATGTTTTAGAGATGAAGATTTAAGAGCAGATAGACAACCAGAGTTTACCCAAATAGATGTTGAGATGAGTTTCTGTGACCAAGAAGATGTCATTGATGTAGCTGAAAAACTTATCAATAACATTTTTACAAAGTGTGGGTTTGATATTCCAACCAAATTCAATAGAATAAGCTACTCTGATGCAATGGAGTTGTATGGTTCAGATAAACCTGATATGCGTTATGACCTAAAAATGGTTGATGTTATTGATATTTTTGAGCGTTGTAGCAATGAGATATTCTCAAATATTGCAAAAGAGCCTAAAAAAAATAGAATTAAAGCATTAAGAGTCCCAAAAGGTGATGAGATTTTCTCCAAAAGAGAGATGAAACGTTTTGAAGATTATGTTCGTAAATTTGGAGCATCAGGTCTTGGATACTTTCAGATGAAAGAGGATGGTTTAAAAGGACCACTTACTAAATTCTTTACAGAAGATGACATTCAAACCATCATTGAACGTTGTGAGCTTGAAGTAGGTGATGCAGTCTTCTTTGGTGCAGGTAATAGAAAATTAGTTTGGGATTACATGGGTCGATTTAGAATACACTTAGCTGAAATAATGGATATTATTCCAAAAGATACCTTCGAGTTCTTATGGGTAATGGATTTCCCAATGTTTGAAGAGGAAGATGGTAAAATCAAAGCGATGCACCACGCCTTTACAATGCCTCAAACAGATGAAAATGGTAAGATAGTTTATGATGATATTGAAGAGTTAAAATCTATTGCCTATGATATTGTTCTTAATGGTACAGAGCTTGGTGGTGGTTCTATCCGTATCCATAAAGAGGAGCTTCAAAAAGAGGTCTTTAAACTTATGGGAATTTCAGATGAAGAGGCAAAAGAGAAGTTTGGTTTCTTGCTTGATGCCTTTAAATTTGGAGCTCCTCCACATGGTGGGTTTGCATTAGGTTTAGATAGACTTATTATGCTTATGACAGGAGCTAGTAGTATTCGTGAGGTTATCGCCTTCCCTAAAACACAAAAAGCACAATGTATCTTAACACAAGCTCCAAGCCCAGTTGAAGCAGAACAGCTTAATGAGTTAAGTTTAAGAGTTCGTAAACAAGAAAAAGCGTAGGGTGTCAATTTATTGCACCAAATAAAATAATCTAATTTCGTATCACGGTGCATTAAAATGACACCCTACGAAATATTAATAATTATAAAAAAGGACAATCAAAATGAAAAAACTATTCTTAATCATCGGAGCACCAGGTTCTGGTAAGACAACAGATGCCAGTATTATTGCAGGTCGTAATGATAATATTGTTCACTACTCAACAGGGGATATGCTTCGTGAAGAGGTAGCAAGTGGTAGTGAGCTTGGTCAAACTATTGAAAGCTTTATCTCTAAAGGAGCATTAGTTCCTTTAAACATCATTATTGATACCATTATCTCTGCGATTAAAAATGCTCCTGTGAACAATATTTTAATAGATGGATACCCACGTTCTGTTGAACAGATGACTGCACTTGATGAACTTCTTGAAAAAGAGAGCGATATTGAATTGGTCTCTACTATAGAAGTGCGTGTTTCAGAAGATGTAGCAAAAGAGAGAATCTTAGGACGTGCAGCAGATGCTAAACCAGGTGAAGAGCGTTCAGATGATAGCATTGAAGTATTCTTTGATAGAATGAAAATATATACTGACCCTTTAGCTGAAATTCAAGCTTTTTATACAGAGAAAAACCTGCTAGAGGTTATTGATGGTGAACGTGCATTAGAGCCAATTGTTGAAGATATGGAAAACTTTATTAAAAGT
>JALSQJ010000248.1 GCA_026985495.1 Campylobacteraceae bacterium | reverse complement strand
TGCTACAACTTTATCTTTAGAGTTATTATCTTCTATCTCTTCACTTTGGGCAATGGCTAACTTTACATCATTAGCTATCTTATCAATATCCGATTCAGCAACCTTAGTCTCAGGGGAGATACTTTCTACTTTTAACTCAGACTCCTCCTCATTAGCTATCTTATCAATATTCGATTCAGCAACCTTAGTCTTAGGGGAGGTACTCTCTACTTTTAACTCAGACTCCTCCTCATTAGCTATCTTATCAATATTCGATTCAGCAACCTTAGTTTCAGGGGAGATACTCTCTACTTTTAACTCAGACTTCTCCTCTTCTGTAACCTTTAAATCATCATCTGAAATTTGTATAGATGTAGGAGGCATATTAGGCTCTATACCTTTTTTATTGATAAAATAGTTATAACCATAAATTGAGACTGCAATAATAATGGTCAATAGTATGATAATTGTTATCACTTTTAAAATAGTATTAAAAGAAGACTCTTTCTCTTCTGAACTGCTATTTAGTATTTGAGACTTATATGACTCACAAAAGTCAGCCTCACTATCTCTATTATTTTTGAACAAAATGTTCCTTTTTGTTGGTAAAGTATAAATTTTATATAACTATTCTAACATAAATTTTACTAAGTTTTCTTTTAAATCACTTTTTTTCACTTTTACTATAGCGTCCACTATATTTATTCGCTATAATAATAAATATAATATAATATTTTTTTTATTCACAAAACTATGGATTAACAAAAAAAATTAAAAAAAAGGAAATGTAATCATGGATGCAATTTATTGGATAGTCGCTATATTCTTAATTTTAGCTGCGTTGGTAGTTCTCTATTATACGGGAGGGCTAGAAAAATTTCTCCCTGTGATGATTGTTGAATCCCAAAAAGCAGTTGTATTAGATAATAGACTAGGTAAAGATAGAGTTATTTATGAGGGGATAAATCGATATATCCCAGGAATAGAAGTAGTTGTTGGGGAAATCACCTTAAAAGAGCACCCTATTGACCCGCCTGCACAAGAGATTATTACAAAAGATAATATTAACTTAGTGGTTGATATGATTATTATGATTAAAGTTAAAGATGCTTTAAAAGCAGTAATGGATGTCGAAGATTATCAAGAGTCTATTAAAAGTTTGGTAATGAGTAGTACCCTTAATAAACTTGGTCAAATGAATTTAAATGATATCCAAAAACAACAAGATAGTATCGCTAAAGATATACGAGAACATATGCAAAAAGATGCTTCTCGTTGGGGGATTGAAGTTGTTGTTGTTAAATTTGAAAATATCTCACCTCCAGCATCTATTAAAGATGCTATGGAGAAAGAGATTGTTGCAGAAAAAGAGAGTAAAGCTGCTATTCTTAAAGCTGAATCTGACCATAAAGTACATGAACTTCATGCAGACAGTGAAAAAGTACTTATTGAAAAACGAGCAGAAGCAACGCATAAAGTTATTAAAGATTTAAAAGAGTTAATGCCTACTCTTTCAGATGAAAAAATTATGCAATTTTTAACCAAAACAGCCTATATTGACTCTATGAAAGAGTTATCTTCATCTAGCAACTCAAAATTTGTTCTTTATCCTACCGATGTACAACAACCAATGGAAAAAGTAATGAATGCAGAATATATGACTCGTGCTACACTTAACGATACTAAATAAATACGATAAAAGGAAAAAAATGTTTTTTATTACAGGAATCTCTACATTCACATGGGTGCTATTGGCTTATGTCTCTCTTCATTTAGGACATGATTATATTGGTATGTTAAAAGATTTATCACTCAACTCGACAGTCTTAGTTCACCATATTAGTCCTGAACGAGATTTTGTTTTAAGAGTTAGAGAAGTCTTTCTAATTGTAGGTTCATTTGCACTATTTATTGAAATCTCAAAAGCTGCTACGGCTAATAGTTTTGGAGCTACAGAGACTCTACTTAGCTTTGTTGTTGCTATTATTTTCGTTGTTATGTTTTTTATGGTCTCATGGGCTCAAAATGCAACTTTTTTAATTTTAGGAATGATGTCTCTAATTGATGCTACGGGTGGATTTATTATTGAACTAAATGCAGCAAGAAGAGATATTAATATTAAGTAGAGTTATTTTTTGATTAAAAGAGATAACACTCTACCTATAGATAGCTCATATATAATTATAGGTGATATACACGGTTGTATTGATGAGTTAAAAACCTTGTTGCTTAAACAAGGTTTTACCATTGATAAAAACAATCTACTTCAAACAACTTCAAAAAGCAAAAATAGGTCTATTGTTTTACTTGGTGACTTTATAGACAAAGGTTCAGATAAGAAACTTACAGAAACCATTGAATTTATTTATGCTAATTTTAAACATTTAAATCGAAATAGACAAAAACTATATCTTATTTTAGGGAACCATGAAGAGATGGTCTATAGATATATTGTGAATGACCCTACACTAATCATAAATGAAAAAACTATTAAAAATAGAAAACTATACTACAATAGTGTAGAACTTTTAGAAAAAGAGCCTCATTTAAAGTCACTCTTTTTAGAGCTATATAGCTACTGTAGTATTTGGTATAAATATAACTATAATGATAATTTTTCAGTTACATTAACCCATGCTCCTTGTCCTGAAAAATATTTAGCACAAAAAGGAGAAGAGGCAGAAAAGAGAATGGTTAAGTGTCGCTCTCGAAGTAAAAACCCTAACATGCCTCTTGACAAACTTCTACCATACCTAAAAGAGGAGGCAAAAGATAATCAGCACTACCATATTTTTGGACACCTCTCTCAACCAAATATTAGACAATTTAAAAATAAAATATGTATTGATACCTCTGCTATTTATGGAGATTCTCTATCGTGTGCTATTGTGCAACAAGATAAACTATCATTTGATAGTGTACCATTTGAAAAATTACAAAAAAAAGCCAACCAGAGATACAATATACTCTTTGATTTTGTAAATTAAAATCTTTATGGTAAAATGGCTCCCTTAATTTAAAACATACTGCTACACCAAGCAATGAGGAACTCCCAATGAGACACTTTTTAAGCCTAAAAGATTTTGAAAAAACTGAAATTTTAGAGATGATTACCTTAGCACAGCAGATAAAAGCTGAAACAAAAGCCAAAAACTTTAAACCATATATGGATAAACAGACACTTGGTATGATTTTTGAAAAGAGTTCTACAAGAACCCGTGTAAGTTTTGAAACAGGTATCTATCAACTCGGTGGAGTGGGTCTATTTTTGTCCTCTAATGATATTCAATTAGGACGTGGTGAACCAATGAAAGATACATCAAGAGTCATTAGCCGTATGGTCGATATGGTGATGATAAGAACCTTTGAACAGAGTAAACTTGAAGAGTTTGCAGCTTACTCAAAAGTACCTGTTATCAATGGTCTTACAGATAGCTATCATCCTGTTCAACTTATGACCGACTACCTAACCATAATTGAATTTGGGATAACTAATCCTGTTGTTGCCTATGTTGGTGATGGAAATAATATGGCACACTCATGGCTTATGTTATCTGCTAAACTTGGTTTTGAGCTACGCGTTGCAACTCCAAAAGGGTATGAGTGTGATAAATCCATTGTCAAAGAGGCTTTAGAGTTTGCCAAAGTAAGTGGTGCAAAGATAAGCTTTAGTAACGACCCACAAATTGCTGTAAAAGATTGCAATGTCGTAACTACCGATACATGGGTCTCTATGGGGCAAGAAGATGAGAAAGAGATTAGATTAAAAGCTTTTGATGGCTACATTGTCGATGAGAGTTTAATGAGTCTAGCACAAAAAGAGGCTATCTTTTTACACTGTCTTCCTGCCTATAGAGGATATGAAGTAAGCGAAGAGACCTTTGAGAAACATGCAGAAGCTATCTTTAGTGAAGCCGAAAATAGACTTCATGCACAAAAAGGTATTATGGTTTGGCTTGACCAACATCGCCAAGATTAAGAATATCTCTGTATAAGAATAGATATATTACTATAAAGAGAGAAACAATTTGAAAAGAGTAGAAGATATTTTTAATTTTCAAGCAATAGCAGATGATTGTGTAAAGTGTGGGAAGTGTATTCCTGTCTGTACTATTCACCAAGTAAATTCAGATGAAGTTACCTCCCCTAGAGGCTTTATTGACCTCTTAGGAGAGTACCAACAAGGTAATTTAGAGCTAGACAAAACAGCAAAAAATATATTTGAGAGCTGTTTTTTATGTACCAATTGTGTAGATGTATGTCCTAACACACTTCCTACCGATATGGTCATTGAGGAGGTTCGTGCTGATATTGCTGATAAATTTGGAATAGCATGGTATAAAAGAGTCATCTTCTACCTACTCGAACACCGTAAAGTGATGGACTTTGTGATGAAGTTTGGGCTAATGTTTAAAACCTGTGCTTTACAAGAAGATAAAGTAAAAGGAGGAGAGAGAGCAAGATTTTCATTTCCAATGGTTAAAAAAGGTCGCCTACTCCCCTCTCTTTCAAGAGTAAGTTTTCTAAACAGCTATCCTGAAGAGATTTTAGCACCTAAACAAAAAAGACCAAACATCCGAGTAGCACTCTTTATTGGGTGTCTTGCAAACTACAACTATTTAGGGATTGGAGAGAGTTTAGTAGAGATTTTAAAAGAGCTAAATATTGATATTTTTATCCCAAAAGAGCAACAGTGTTGTGGAGCACCTGCCTACTTTACAGGTGCTATAGATTCGGTTGAGCGTATGACAAAAGCCAATATTGAATATTTTGAAAGTTTTATGAATGAGTGTGATGCAATGCTTATCCCAGAGGCAACCTGCTCTGCTATGGTCAAACATGATTGGCAACTATTTTTTAAAAACCACAATATGCCAGAGTGGGAAGCAAGAGCCAAAAAGGTTGCAGAGAAAATTTTTATGGCAACAGAGTGGCTCGATAACAATACCCCTCTTCAAGAGATTTTAAAAACAAAAGGAACATTTGACACCTCTGTAACCTACCATGACCCATGTCACGCAAAGAAGGTTCAAGGGATATATAAAGAGCCAAGAAACCTATTAGCTCCAAACTATCCAATGGTAGAGATGAGTAATTCAGACAGATGTTGTGGATTTGGTGGAGTTACAATGCAGACTGAAAAGTTCCATTTTGCTGAACTTGCAGGAAAACCAAAAGCTGCGATGATAAAAGAGACAAAAGCTCACTATGTAAGTGCTGAATGTTCTGCTTGTAGAGTTCAGTTGAGTGAAGCTTTAAATAGTGCAGAGGTTGAAACAGTATTTAAAAATCCATTGGAGTTGATTGCTGAGGCGTTAAAGAAGTAACCGTAGGTCAGTGAGATAGTTATAACTATATGTTCTACCCATTCTAAGGTTGTTAGGAAATAGATGGGTAGAAAGATTTATATTCATGATTTACTTAAAGTTACCAAATACCAAAGGAGCTTTTAAATCAAGTCTTTTAACCTCTGCTATTACTTTTTGTAAATCATCAATTTTTTTTCCACTTACACGCACCTCATCACCTTGAATAGAGGGGGTTACTTTTAACTTTAGAGCTTTAATCGCTTTAACAATCTCTTTTGCTTCATCTTTTTCAATACTATCGACAATTTTATAAATAATCTTAGTATTTCCACCAGAAATACCCTCTGTTTTTACCTCTTCAAGTGATTTACCTGCAATATTACGTTTAATAAGTTTAGAGATAAGTATATCTTTCAATGCATCAATTTTCTGCTCACTAGAGCTACTTAAACTAACTATTTTTGCTTTTTCATTAAAGTTTATTTCTGCAACAATTCCCTTAAAATCAAAACGGTTAGCTACCTCTTTTTGTGCCATGATGATAGCATTCTTCATCTCCATCATATCTAACTTTGCTGTAATATCAAAATAGTGCTCTTTTGCCATAATTTGTTCCTCATTTTTTATTTTTTGTATTCTAACAAAACTTCTTATAGGATACAAACACTAAACAGAAAATATGATATAGTTCAGTTATGAAAAAAATAACAAGAAGAGTATTTATTATCTCAACTATTTTAGCAGGGACAGGTTTAGCACTCCTACCACAAAAAGCTAAAACTCACATAAAAATAGAGCTATTTAAAACCATAGAAGCAGTACAAAATGTTCTTTTCCCAGAGGGGTTAGATGCTCCATCAGCTAAAGAGTTTGGAGCAACATCATACCTTGCTAATGTCTCTACGCACTCCTCTTTTTTAAAATCTGACCTTACCTTTTTAAAAGAGGGTGTAAAAGAGCTAATGGAGCGAAATAATGATTTCTTAACCCTTCCACAAAAAGAGCAAGATAGACGATTAAGAGAGTTTAGTAAAAGTAAATTAGGTCAAAATTGGATTTCTTTTGTTCTCTATTTTACCCTTGAAGCTTTACTATCTGACCCCATTTATGGAGGGAATAAAAATGAGTTGGGTTGGAGATGGGTAAGACACCATACAGGGCAACCTCAACCTAAAAAACCATTTGCCCAACTATTGGAGAGTTATAATGTATGATGTATGTATTGTAGGAACAGGAGCTGGTGCTTCTGGTGTGGCTTATAAATTGGTTAATG
>JALSQJ010000247.1 GCA_026985495.1 Campylobacteraceae bacterium | reverse complement strand
TCTACTCCTTAATGAAAAAACCATCTACCATCATAAGGCAGAATAATATCTTTGAAATTTAACCATGCATCTTTTGAAAATAGAGCTGACTGAATCATCTCCATATCAGGAGCTAAGGCAAAAAGTATTGGTATCATAGCATAAATAATGGCTGTATGAACCTGCTGTTGTCTATTTTTAAACATACCAAATTTAAGTGCCGTTCCTGAAGACTTTTTCATGCGTCTATTACCAAGGTCAACACTGTATAGTTCATCTAATGTTAAATGTACCAAATAACCTAAACAAATCATAACCCCATAGACCCAAGAGATAAGAGAGTTCAAATCGAAAAACCATTGGCATAAAATAGCAATAACAATTGCCCAAATAACTGCTACAGGAATGGTATGAAACATACCTCTATGTTTTGAGATTTTGCGAAAAAAGCCTAAAAAAGCGTATCTTATACCTGAAAAAACCAAAACCGACATAATCAACATCTCTATCAATGAGTAGGTTGAGGACTTTACAAAAATAAGCATAATTGTTATAAGCAAAGAGAGAACATTAAACCCAACTTTTATAGACTTTGAGTGTGCTGAATCAACATCTGGTAGAAGCCCACCAAGTGTTCCAATAGCAAAAGCCACCACTGCCTCTTGTGGAGATACAACCTCCATAGAGAGTAGTGTAGCAGAGACTAAGGCTGATGCCCCTGCTGCAACAGTAAAATGTGTATTAAAATTTGCCATTACTACTCTACCTTTACTAAAAGCTTATGAGATTTACCCAAAATATCTTCTACTATCTGCTCTCCTGAAAAGAGTATCATATGAGGCTTTGGAGTTGACAAACGTCCTGTACGACTTGGAGTAGCAACCAATGTCTCAACCAACCAACCACGCCATGCAACCCCACCACCATAGGCTAAACCTTTTTTCTTGTAGGCTTTTACAGGTGGTTTAAAACGGTACTGTGCTTGAGAAGCTCGTTTTAACTTTGTTGAAAAATAGGTACGAATGGCTGTCGCATATAGATGAGGAGGTTGCCCATATGCTCCATTATTCTCATGACTCTGTGCTGTTCCTATGCCTATACCTGTTCCTAATCCAATAGTTGGCTGTGGTGCAGGAACACAACCTACAAACAAAACTGAAAGTGATAATATTACCAGTGAATGTTTCATCTATCTCCCTTTTTTCTTTTTACTTAGTATACTATAAAATTGAGTTCATTTGATAATTTATATAATATATTAGTCTCTCATTTTTTTTAAATACTTTTTAACAAAAAAAATATTAACCATAAATAAATCAACTATTCTATTTTCATTAACTTTTTTTTAATAAAATTTCTATACCAAAACATAAGGATTAATCAATGAAAGCTCTAACAAAATCTCTTTTGCTTCTTTTAACCCTCTCCTTTCTTCTCTCTGGTTGTGTTCAAAAAAACACCAGATTAGCCTGTTTTAAAGGTAGTTCAACCTGTTTATCTCATAGTGAACCAATTAATAATAACTCAAATGTACCTTGTAAAACATGTACTGCTGTTATTTAAATCTACACTAAAATGGCTTTTTGAGAGTTATTATGCTAAACTTTCATTATGAAAAAAAGCAACCTTCTCTCAGCCATATTTTTAATACTACTTCTAAACAGTTGTAGTAAAAAAAATAGTATATTAATACCCCCAACAGACAGCTCTATCTTAGGAACAATCATTACAGATACTCAGCCTGTCACCATAGAGACAAATCCAACTCCTCCTAAAAGAGTTCCTAAAAGAGTTCCTAGCCGAGTTTCAAATCATCCAATTCACCAAAATCGTTCAATATATGGAACAACTACTTTTAAACTAAAAACAAAACTCTCTAAAAAAGTAAAAGAGTCCTCTGGTCTTATTAAAGTAGATGGGAGACTATGGACAATGAACGATAGTGGAGGGAGAGCAGAATTATACCAAATAGATGAACAAAATGGAAGAGTTCTTAAACGTGTCAAAATTATTAATGCTCACAATAGAGATTGGGAAGCACTTACATTTGATGATAACTATATCTATATTGGAGATGTAGGAAACAATAGAGGATACAGAAGAGATTTACGCATCTATAAAATTCCTCGTGGAGCATTAAAGAACCAAAAGAGTATAAGAGCCGAAGTTATTAATTTTAACTATAGTGATCAAAAAGATTTTACCAAAAAAGCATCTCGTCAAACAAATTTTGACTGTGAAGCGATGGTTGCATACCATGGAAAACTCTATCTATTCTCTAAAGATTGGGGTGATAATAGAACACGACTATATGAACTCTCTACCTCAGTAGGTAAACAGATTGCAAAATATAAAAGTAGTTTCAATATTAATGGATTAGTAACCGATGCCTCCATAAATAGAGAGTTAGATATTTTACTTTTATCTACCTACTCATCAATCTTAACAGCTGATATATGGGCATTTAGCAACTTTAAAGGAGAGAATTTCTTTAATGGGGATAAGAAAAAACTAAATATTAAACCAACAACAGCTCAAATTGAAGGTATTACATTTATTGGATCGCATAAAGCCTATGTAAGCAGTGAAGCCTTTAGAAAATATATCTTCTCTTTTGATGCCTCTCTCTATAGTTTAGATTTTTCAGGAGAGTTTGAGTAGTCCAATCTCCTCAACCAAATCCATAGGCATCATTGAGAATGATGCCCCTTTATAGTTAGCAGAAGCCTTAGTAAATGCTAAAGAGGCTTGAATGGTAGCCTCCAATCCATCATACCCTTGTGCTAAGAGTGAGCCAATTAGACCACTTAATATATCTCCACTTCCACCTTTACTCAGTTGCGATGTTCCAAAACTATTTACATAGAGCTTAGAGCCTTGAGCAATAATCATATTTGCCCCCTTTAAAAGTAGAGTCACATGAGGAAAAAGAGAACAGAACTCACGAACCTTCTCAAAACGGTTGGCTTGAAGCAGTGCAATATGTAGAGGTTCTTCAATGGTCATATTCCATAAACTAACAAACTCTTTAGGGTGTGGGGTTAGCACTATCTCTCGTTCCCTCTGCTCTAAAAACTCTAAAATAGTCTCACTAGAGAATACTCCTGCATCTAATATAATTGGTTTATCACACTCCAACACATCTTCTATTATATCTTTGTCAAAATCTAAAACACCCATACCTAGAGCAACTGCTGTTGTATTATAAGGTAACTCAATATCCTGCATAAGAGCTAAAGGTAGTGTAGTCTCAAAATCTCCAACCATAGTAACAAGCCCTGCTCCAAAACGTAAAGCTGAGAGTCCAGAGAGGAGTGAAGCCCCCTCTTTCTCACCTACAATTACAGCTAGATGACCAAATGTTCCCTTATGAGTATTGGCTCTATCTCTAAAAGGTAGTTGCATATCACCCCACTCAAGCAGATAGGCATTAGGTAAAAATCCTTCTATATATTTTTTAGATGAGACTCCCAAATTGACACAAATCACCTCTCCAACATACTCTTTTGCCATATCACTATATAAAGCCTCCTTTAATGCTCCCATAGTAATAGTTACATCAGCAAAAAGAGCCATAGGTAGAGGGTTTCCATCTACATCAATACCTGTAGGAACATCACAAGCTATTTTAAAGCCATCTAAAGCCTCCATCTTTACAATAAGTTTGCGTGTTATCTCATCTAACTCACGCGAAAGCCCTGCTCCAAAAATAGCATCTACAATCACATCGGCTTCACACACCTCATCTACAAACTCAATATCTAACGCTTGAACCCTCTCTAGTTGTACCTCTGCCATAACTGAACGTACCCCAAAAGGGAGATGTAGTTTGACATCATAAGCACCTTGGAGTTGTCTAGCTAAAACAATTCCATCAGCTCCATTATTACCCACACCACAAACAATCAAAATAGAACTCTGCTCTTTGAAGTTTTTTCGTATATAATTAGCCATACCCATTGAGGCATGTTCCATAAGTATATCTTCAGTTAGGTTATACTCTTCGTAACATCTTTGATCTAATGTGTAACAAGTTTTGTAGAGTGGTTGCATTAGCTATCGCTCCTTTAAGAACTTTATTAGAAAAATTATACCATAAAACCCCTCTCCATCTCCTCTTGACATGGCACACAATACTCTGTAAAGTTTTTAACTTTTAAACGCTCCACATTAATAACCTCTTCACATGAACAACAGATACCATAAGTTCCCAGTTTAATCTTATTTAAACTTCTCTTTATTAGATTTAAATTTTTCTGCTGTTCAACAAAAATTCTATTATTAGTTAAATTTTCTGTTGCTATCATGGCATGGTCTGCTTCATCTCTTGCTTCGATTACGCTAAAGGTACTCAAC
>JALSQJ010000246.1 GCA_026985495.1 Campylobacteraceae bacterium | reverse complement strand
AAGGTAATAGTAATATCTCTTTGTGCCAATTTATTCTGAATAGTTTTAAAGAGAATATCAACAATACCTCTAATCGCTTCTATATCAAGAGGATTAAAGATAACAATATCATCTAAACGGTTCAGAAACTCTGGTTTAAAATTTCGTTTTAACTCATCATTTACAGCTTTTTCTCTCTCTTTTTTATCTTTAAACTCCATAATCTTATCGGAAGCTATGTTTGATGTCATGATGATAATGGTATTTTTAAAATCTACCGTTACCCCTTTATTATCGGTTAGTCTTCCATCATCAAGCACTTGCAAAAGTGTATTAAACACATCAGGGTGAGCTTTTTCTATCTCATCAAAAAGTACCACAGAGTAAGGTTTTCTTCTTACTGCTTCGGTGAGTTGTCCACCCTCATCATAACCCACATAACCAGGAGGAGCACCTACCAAACGTGACGCTGCGTGTTTCTCCATGTATTCACTCATATCAATTCGTATTAATGCCTTTTCAGAGTCAAAGAGGAACTTCGCCAAAGTTTTTGCCACTTGAGTTTTACCAACTCCTGTTGGTCCAAGGAACATAAAACTACCTATAGGTCGATTCATATCACTAAGCCCAGCTTTATTTCTCTTAATCGCTCTTGCTACAGCATGAAGTGCCTCATTTTGACCAATTACCTCTTGATTTAAAATCTTCTCAACATTTAAGATTTTATCTTTCTCACTTTGAAGCATCTTGGTTACAGGAATTCCTGTCCATCTACTTACAATAGAGGCTATCATCTCCTCATCTACAGAGTTTTTAAGAAGTGTACCCTCTCTACTCATCTCTCTCCAACGATTTTCTAATGCTACCACCTCTTGCTCTTTAAGAGGTATCTGCCCATGTGTAATTTCAGCTACCTTAGAGAAATCACCTTCACGTTCAGCTGTAGTTGCTTTAATTTTTAATGACTCTATTTCACTTTTAAGTTCAGCTATCTCATTAAATACTTTTTTCTCATTCTCAAATTGACTCTGAAGAGAGGCTCTCTCCTCTTCTAAATTGGCTAACTCTTTCTCTATCTCTGCAAGACGAGAAGCATTTTTATCACCCTCTTCCATTAATAAAGCCTCTTTTTCAACATGTAGTGTTGACAATGCACGTTTTACCTTTGCTAAATCGGTAGGTTCACTCTCAATCTGCATCTTAAGCTCTGCTGCTGCTTCATCAATAAGGTCAATCGCTTTATCTGGTAAAAATCTATCAGTAATGTATCTATCCGATAATTTAGCTGCAGCAACAAGTGCTGAATCCATAATGGTAACATTATGATGCGACTCTAAACGCTCTTTAATCCCTCTTAAAATTTGTAATGCTTCATTAATAGTTGGTTCATCTACTTTAACAGGTTGGAAACGTCTCTGTAGAGCTGTATCTTTTTCAAAATATTTTCTATACTCTTTTAGTGTTGTTGCTCCAATAGTATGCAACTCACCTCGTGCAAGAGCAGGTTTTAAGATATTGGCTGCATCGTTTCCACCCTCACTTGCACCTGCACCAACAATAGTATGAATCTCATCAATAAATAGGATAACATTTGAAGCCTCTTTAACCTCATCTATTACCGATTTAAGTCTATCTTCAAACTCTCCTCTATATTTTGCTCCTGCAATTAATCGATTCATATCTAAAGAGATAACACGCATATTTTGAAGGCTAAATGGAACTTCTCTATTTACAATACGTTGTGCAAGTCCCTCTACAATAGCTGTTTTACCTGTTCCTGGCTCACCAATTAAAATTGGATTGTTTTTTGTCTTACGAATAAGAATCTGCATCATACGTTGCACCTCTTCATCTCGTCCAATAACAGGGTCAAGCTCTCCATCTATAGCTTTTTTATTCAGGTCAATTCCATACTTCTCTAACGCTTCTAAAGACTCATCTCCACTTTGTGACTCTATCTTTTTACCACCACGAATAGACTCTAAACTCTTTTTTAGTTCAGACAAATCAACATGCTTACCAATAGTATTTTTAATAAAATCTTCATTAATATTGGCAACAATCCATGAATCTACAGCTAAATATTGGTCGCCATTAGCTGTCATAACTCCCTCTGCAGCTTGAAGTGTTGCTACTAGCTTTTGTGAAAGCCGAATGGTCTCTTTAGTAACAGAAGAGACAGTTGGCAATTTATTGATTAGACTTTTAACCTCTAACTCCAAAACTGCTTTATCAGAATTCATTTTATTTAATGCTTGATTTAGGAGTGAAGCTGAATTACTCAACAACCCCCAAACCAAATGTGCTGGGTCAACCTCTTGATTTTTATTATGTAAAGCCAAAGAGATACCTGACTCAATAGAGGCACTCATTTGATTGGTTAATTTTTCCAATATACTCATATTATCTCCTTATTTAGATTATGATATTTTTCGTCATTCTATTATAAGTCTCTACAAAAAAATGCTACTTTAGTATCAAAGTAACTTTTTTCAGCATATTTTAGCAGATTTTTAAAGTTTAAGAGAGTAAACATCATTGAACTTTTAGTAACTTACGATAAAATATAGTTCTTATAAAAATGATGGGATAAATAATAACTAGTATGATAATTAAAAACAAAAAAGCACTAATTTTTGGCTTTATTTCAACCGTGACAGCCTCACTAATTTTTGCAACCTCAGCAGAAGCAAATAGCTATGAACGTCAAAGTGAACAAACCTCAAAACTCCAAGCCTACTTAAAATTCACTAAAGTTGTACAGATAATTGAAGAGCAATATGTTGATGATATTAATGCTTCAGATATAATCAATAATGCACTAAAAGGTATGCTTAGTAACCTTGATGCACACTCATCATTTATGGATGCAAAAGAGACTAAAGAGTTACAAGTACAGACCCATGGAGAGTTTGGTGGACTTGGTATTACTGTTGGTATGAAAGATGGAGCCTTAACTGTTATTGCACCTCTTGAAGGAACACCTGCAGACAAGGCAGGTATTAAAGCTGGTGATATTATTTTAAAAATTAATGAACAAGCTACCATCGGTATGACCATTGACAAAGCAGTTTCGATTATGAGAGGGAAACCTCAAACTCCTATTGAACTCACTATTGTTAGAAAAGGTGAAACTCGTCCTTTAAAAATTGAAATTATTAGAGATATTATTGAGATTCAATCGGTCTATGCAAAAACCATTGGTGATGATATTTTATATCTGAGAATTACATCATTTGACCAAAAAGTTGTACAAGGTATGCAAAAAGCCATCAAAAAACACCCTAACACCAAAGGTATTATAATTGATTTAAGAAATAACCCAGGTGGACTACTAAACCAAGCCATTGGTGTTGTAGATATGTTTGTAAAAAAAGGGGCAATTGTTAGCCAAAAAGGAAAAATTCCTGAAGAGAATTTAGTTTACAATGCAACAGCTGAAAATACAGATACAAAAACACCAATAGTTATTTTAGTTAATGGTGGTTCTGCTTCAGCTTCTGAAATTGTATCAGGTTCACTTCAAGACCACAAAAGAGCTATAATTATAGGAGAAAAAACATTTGGGAAAGGTTCTGTTCAAGTTGTTATGCCAATCAATCAAGATGAGGCACTACGTCTAACCATTGCACGTTACTATCTACCTAGTGGTCGAACCATTCAAGCTGTAGGTGTTACACCAGATGTTGAAGTCTCATATGGTGAAATCAAAAAAGCTGAAGAGGGAATCTCAATTAAAGAGAGAGATTTACAAAAGCACTTAGAGAGTGAACTTGAAAAAGTAGATGGTAAAAAAGTTAAAAAAGCTGAGAAAATAGACAAAACCGTTATTACAGAGACGCAGATATATAAAGATTCTCAACTTAAATCAGCTGTTGATATTTTAAAAGCACTAATAATCAGCAAATAACTAAACTAGAAGGACTAAGAAATAATGGAAAAAACAGCACTGCTTTATGAAGGCAAGGCAAAGAGAATTTGGCACACAGAAGATGAAACACTTCTTATTTCTGAATTCAAAGATGATTTAACTGCATTTAATGGTGAGAAAAAATCTACTGAAAAGGGAAAAGGTGCATTAAATAACAAAATTTCTACTGAACTTTTTAAAGTACTAAATGAAAAAGGTGTTCCAACACACTTTGTAGAGATGTTAGATGAGAACAATATGCTTCATAAAAAATGTGATGTTATTCGTATTGAAGTTATTGTAAGAAACATCGCTACAGGTTCACTAAGTAGAAACCTTGGTATTGAAGATGGTAAAGTTTTACCTTTTACATTGGTTGAGTTTGACTATAAAAATGATGAATTGGGTGACCCTAAACTGAATGACCAGCACTGTCTAATTTTAGAGTTGGTTAAGAGTAGTGATGAGTTAGATTATATTCGTTTTATGGCAAGACGTATTAATACTATTATAAAAGATTTTTTCTCAGATAAAGGTCTCAATGTCGTTGACTTTAAGCTGGAGTTTGGTCGTGATGTTAATGGAAACATTATCTTAATTGATGAGCTTAGTCCTGACAACTTTAGATTTTGGGATATAGAGACAGGTGAAAGTATGGACAAAGACCGTTTTAGAAAAGGTCAAGGTGGACTTAAAGTTGCCTATGAAACAGTATTAAACAGAATTTTAGGAGAGGCGAAATAATGAGAGCCATTGTAAATATATTTTTAAAAGAGGGGGTTCTTGACCCTCAAGGTAAAGCAATTCACCATGCCTTAGATGCAATGAACTTTGAGGGTGTTGAAGATGTTCGAATGGGTAAACAGATTGTCATTGAACTAACTTCCACAAACAAAGAAGATGCTCTTAAAGAGGTTGAGAAGATGGCTGAAGAGATTTTAGCCAATACCGTTATTGAAGATTATACTATAGAGTTAATATAATGAAACACGTTGCAATATTACAATTTCCAGGTACAAACTGTGACCTAGATACAAAATATGCTTTTGAAAAACTTGGTTGTAGAACAACAATAGTATGGCATAAAGAGTCAAAATTACCAGAAGATAGTGACTTAGTTATTGTTCCTGGAGGGTTCTCCTATGGTGACTATTTGCGTTCAGGTGCTATTGCAAAATTTTCACCTATTATGAAATCAGTAAAAAATTTTGCTTCCAATGGTGGAAAGGTACTCGGAATCTGTAACGGTTTTCAAATTTTAACAGAGGTAGGACTACTACCTGGTGCATTAAAAAGAAATATTGGACTCCATTTTATCTCAAAGTTTCAAACACTAAAAGTGGTCAATAATTCAAATGAGTTTCTTCAAAAATGTAGTAAAGATGAACTTCTAAACATACCGATTGCTCATGCAGATGGAAACTACTACATTGATGAAAAAGAGTTTAAAAAGCTTGAACTAAATGAACAAATTCTACTTCGTTATTCAGATGAAAAAGGTGAACCAGTTGTAGTAAATGGTTCAGTAACTTCAATTGCAGGTATCTGTAACAAAGAGAAAAATGTATTTGGTCTTATGCCTCACCCTGAAAGAGCATTAGAGTCTATATTGGGTTCAGATGATGGTATTAAAATGCTCGAAGGACTCATCGCCTAATGAAAAACTCACCCTCATATGCTCTACTATTAATTATTACTTTTTTTATAACATTGACTGCAAACCTTTTTGCAGAAGATGTAGAGTACAGTTATGTTCCTAAAAAAGTATATGAAAAGCAAGTTTTTCCTATCAGCTTTTTAGCTAATAACAATGCTTCTAATAAAAAGATAATTTTTAATTTTTCTGAAGGGAAACAACCAGTTTTAAAAGAGCCTGTTATTATTAAAAATGGTACAAAAACTTTCTATACCTTTTATTTTAAAACAACCGATAGACTCTTCTCTCTTCCTAAAATCACTGTAAACCTTAACGGTAAAAAGAGAATACTCGATGGAGTAAGGATTCCTGTTAAAAAACTTCCTCACAGTAAAAATTTTTCAGGTGTTATAGCCTCTGGTCTAAAAATTAAAAACCATCAAGTATCTGTTTATGATGAGACTACTAATCTAATTGCTATCTCTTTTGAAGCACACGATGCAAATTTAGAAGATATATACATTCCCTCTGCACTTAAAGATGGTGTTGAGAATGCAAAAAGAGAGGGTTCTAAAATGGAGATAAACTACTACATTGTATTACCTTCAACCCAAAAACTTTTGACTTTTACCTATTTTGACACAATTAAAGAGGAGTTTGTAGAGAAGAGTATTCCTATTATAATGCAAGATGCATCGGTAGCAGCACAAACTGATTTAAACCCTAAAGATGACAGTTTTGAAACATTAAAAAAATATACTCTTATTATATTAACTATAGTTTTTGCCTTGCTCTTTTTATGGAAACGAGACTTTTTCTACTTAGTTATGAGTTTTATCTCAGCTGCTATTCTTTTAACTTTCTATACAGCACTTGCAACCGTTTGTGTTAAAGAGGGTTCTCCTCTATATATTGTACCTAGTGCAAACAGTACCACCAGTATTCACATTGACAAAAGGTACAAAACAACTAAACTTGCAGAACGAAATGAGTTTGTAAAAATTGAATATACTAATGGTACTGTAGGATGGATTAAGCATGAAGACCTTTGCGAAAATTAGATTTTATTATGGGGCAGCGACCATATCCTTTATAGCTGCAGGA
>JALSQJ010000245.1 GCA_026985495.1 Campylobacteraceae bacterium | reverse complement strand
AGTACAATGATAAATAATATATTTATAATTTAGAAGGATAAATAGAATGTTTAATAAAATATTTTTAGCATCTATGCTAACATTTACATTATCACATGCAGTAGATGAGTTCTCATCTGAGAGACTATTAGGAATTGAGGTTGGATATTCAAATTTGAATACCAATAAAAATCTTACTAGCAATATAACTACAGGAGCAGAGTTTGGTCTGAAAATTGGTGCTCAAAATGATGATTGGAGAACAACACTCTCTGGAAGTTTTTTTACGAAAAGTGGACGTAAATATCAAAAGGTAATGTTGCAGTTTGATCATTTTGTTTGGGAGAGCCTTTATAAGAGCGATGATATTCTTTTTAAACCCTATCTTGGTGCACATATTGGTTGGATGAAATATACTGATAATTTCTCACTCAATGACAATGGTTTAGTATATGGTGGAGAAGCAGGTTTAGCATGGAATGTTCTTGATGAGGTGGACTTTGACTTTAGTTATCGTTACTCTCTTACAAATATGGAACAAGTTGATAATATTGGTTCAGTTGTTTTTGGTGTTAACTATATTTATTAAATTATAAAGAGCAACTTTTTGCTCTTTAACCCTCTTTTTCTATTCTTTTTACTATAATTCTCACAATAAATTTTAACCACATAGGTATATTTCATGATTGATTTAAAATATTTACAAAAAAATTTCGATGAAGCTAGTGCAAAACTTCTTAAAAAAGGTGTAAATAACCAGACATTAGAGGATTTAAAAGAGCTTTTTTCAACCCTAAAGAGTGCAAATGCTTCATTGGAAGAGGCAAAAGCAGAGCAGAACAGAATGTCTAAACTCTTTGGTGAGTATATGCGTGAGAAAAAAGATATTACAGAGCTTAAAGTTAAAGTTGATGCTAAAAAAGAGGAGATTGTAACTCTTCAAGAGAGGGCAAGAGAGGCACAAGAGGCTCTTAGTTTAGTCTCTCTTACTATACCAAACTTTCCTGATGATTCTGTTCCTCATGGTGCTGATGAAGGAGATAACATTGAGCTTAAAAAGGTTCTTGAACCTCGCAAGTTTGAGTTTGAGCCTAAAGAGCATTGGGCATTGGCTGAGATAAATGGTTGGATAGAGTTTGAGCGAGGGGTAAAACTAGCAAAAAGTCGTTTTTCTGTTTTAAGAGGAGAGGCGGCACGGCTAGAGAGAGCATTGATAAACTTCTTTTTAGATGAGAATAGAGCAAAAGGGTTTGAAGAGGTCTGTGTACCATTTATTAACAACTCTACAATGCTACAGGGTACAGGGCAATTACCAAAATTTGAAGATGACCTATTTAAGATAGCTGATGAAGATTTATATCTCATTCCTACAGCAGAAGTTCCCTTGACCAACCTATATAATGATGAGATTTTAACTCAAAAAGAGCTACCTATTCTCTTGACAGGATATACTCCATGTTTTAGAAAAGAGGCAGGTAGTGCAGGGCGTGATACACGTGGTATGATACGACAGCATCAATTTGATAAGGTTGAGATGGTAGCTATTACAACACCAGAGCAGAGCGAAGAGATATTTGAGATGATGGTTCAGAATGCTTCAGATATTTTAACTAAACTAGAGCTTCCTCATAGAGTTGTAGAGCTTTGTGGTGGTGACCTTGGGTTCTCTGCTGCAACAACTATTGACCTTGAAGTTTGGCTTCCTGGTCAAGATAAATATAGAGAGATTTCATCTATCTCAAATACAAGAGACTTTCAAGCAAGAAGAGCAAAAATTCGTTATAGAGATGGAAAGAAAAATGTTTTGGTAAATACTCTAAATGGTTCAGCTTTAGCAGTGGGGCGAACACTAGTTGCTATTATGGAGAATTATCAAAATGAAGATGGTAGTATAAATATCCCAGAGGTGTTAAAACCTTATATGGGATATTAATTCTCTATTATCTCATCACTCTTTTGATTTGAACTATTTATATCTAGCTGTTCAATATAGTCTGCTAACTCTTGAATATCATCTTCAGAGATGGAGGTGAGTTGAAGTTTCATTATGTCTCCTAAGCCATATTGATTTAACTCACCATTTTTATAGGCAGTTAGCTCTTTAACAGTTAGATTACTCTCTTGCCCACCAATAAGTTTAGATTTTTGTAATGCAGACTCTTCTCCATTTTCTCCATGACATCCAGCACAGTTTTTATAGAGATTTAGAGCATCTGCCGATAGGTTAATGGTTGCAAAAATAAATAAACAACTTAAAATTAATAGTTTCATGGTTAACTCCTAACTCATTGAAGTATATTATCTTACATTAATATTGTATATAAATTGTGAAAAATAGATGTTTTAAATATTATAGTAATATATGATATAATGTTCAAAATAAATTATTACATTGGAGATAGATATGTTAAAAAAGATTGTATATACAACTCTCTTTTCATCAGCTATACTTTTTGCAGAGAGTGGTATAGGAGTAAATATAAATGAGCAAGATTTAGAGATTGAAGGAATACTGGATTCTCGAAATCTACAGGCTATGCAGACATCAAGTACTGTTTATCAAGCAGATGTTAACTTTTTGTATGATAATGAAGAAGCAAAATTAATTAGTGGTGGTATAGGAGCAACCAATAAAGTAGAAGGAGTAGAAGGTCTTGAGGCAACATTAGGATTAAAATATGTATGGGCAGAAGTAGGTCTAAATCAAAATAGTAGCTTTAATGCTGTTCCTTTTTTGGCAAAGGTACGCTATACATTTCCTCCATTAATGTATAATATTCCTCCTGTATCTATTGAAGGTAAAGTTCTTTTTGCTCCAAAAGTTTTAAGTTTTGGAAATTCACAGCTCTATAAAGAGTTTCGATTAAATGCAGAGATGGAAGTGATTAAGAGTGGAAGTATTTATGCTGGATATAGAAATATTCATACTAAATATGATGGTATTTCAAATTCACTTTTTAACAACAGCTTCTATGGTGGAATAAAAATAACCTATTAGTTTTTATAGTGTGGGCTAAAAGCCCACAATCTATTCGACTGTTACTGACTTTGCTAAGTTCTTTGGCATATCGACATCATTTCCTAATCTTACAGAAATTTCAAGTGCAAGAAGTTGTGTAATAACCATCATCTCAAAAAATTCTAACATAGGGTGTGTATAATAAATAGTTTGCACAAAATCATCAGCAAGTTCAAATGGTTCTGGTGAAATAGCTAAAACAGTCGCATCTCTAGCACATAGCTCTTCAACATTTGATTTGATTTTATCATAATGGAGTGTTTTAGGCATAAGTGCAATGGTAAAGAGTTCACTATCTGCTAAAGCGATAGGTCCATGTTTCATCTCACCTGCTGGGTAACCCTCTGCATGAAGATATGATATCTCTTTAAGTTTTAATGCCCCCTCTAGTGCTAAAGGAAAAAATAGGTCTCGACCAATAAAGAAGAACCCATGACCATGTAAGTATCGTTTTGAGAGACGGGTCATTTTAGAGTGCAATTTATCGGTTACTAAAAGTGCTTTTGGGGTATGTCTCATCGCTTCTAACTCTGCATTAAGTTGCTCTTGGGAAATGGTTTTTTTAATTTGTGCTACATAGAGAGTTAACATCCAAAGAACCATAGTCTGTGTTGCAAATGCTTTGGTACTTGCTACACCTTTTTCAATTCCTGCTCGGGTTAAAATAGCACCATTACTCTCTCTAACAATAGAAGAGTTGTCAACATTACAGATACTTAGACTTTTAAGTCCTGCTCTTTTTGCCATTTTAAGGGCTTCTAATGTATCGGCAGTCTCTCCACTTTGAGAGATAGTAATAAAAAGGGTTCTCTCGTTAAGAAGTGGTTTTTTGTATCTAAATTCAGAAGCAATTTCAACTTGACAAGGTATTTTTGCTACTCTCTCTAGTAGATATGAACCTGTTAATGCAGAGTGATAAGATGTCCCACAAGCACAGATTTTAATATTATCTATATTCTCAAAAAGTTTTTCATCTAACTCTTCAAAATCAACTCTATCTTCAAGCAGACGACCCATCATTGTATCATTCATTACTTGGCTCTGCTCATAAATCTCTTTCTCCATAAAAAATCTGAAGCCATCTTTTTGTGCCATCGCTTTGTTAGTTGCTAAAGCTTGTGTTGAAAAGCTCTTCTCTCCATTGCTATCAAAAAGTGTTACTTTCCCATTTTTAGCAAAACCAAACTCTCCATCTTCTAGGTAGTAAACCTCTGTTGCTTTTCCAATAATAGGAGTATCAGAAGAGGCAAAATAGATATCATCTCCATTAAACCCAATAAGCATTGGTGAGCCATTTTTAGCAAAGTAGATACTCTCCTCATCAGCTTCTGTAATTAGTAGTGTTGCATAAGCACCCTCTAATTTAGCAATAGTCTCTTGAAAAGATTGCCAAGCATTACTGTTACTGTTATAGTTTTTTTCAAAGAGATGGACAATGGTCTCGGTATCGGTTTGGCTTAAAAATTGTACTCCATCTTCTTGAAGCTCCTCTTTAAGGGCTTGATAGTTCTCAATAATTCCATTGTGTACTACAAAAGAGTAGGCTCCCATGTGTGGGTGAGCATTAAGTTCTGTTGGTTTACCATGTGTTGCCCATCGTGTATGTCCAATTGAGACACCAAAACCATTACTTAAATAATCTTTGGTCTTCTCTCTTAAATTTTGAAGTCGTCCTACAGCTTTAAAATTTTTAAGTTTTTTATCTTCTATAATGGCAATTCCAGCTGAGTCATAACCTCTGTACTCTAACTCTTGTAATCCATCTAATAAAATCTCTTTTTTCTCATTTTTACCTAAATATCCAACAATTCCACACATAGTTTATATCTCCGTTAACTCTTTAATAATAAGGTTCGTATTATGGCAAAAGTTTCCATTCTTTTCGATTAAAAAAAGGTCATTGACACGATTCATTTTTGTGTGTATTTTTGCTGAACTAATATCAATTCTTAAGCTATCAAAGAGATTAATAACATAGGCTAAAAGCCCTTTTTGATTGGAACAGTTAAGTTTGAGCATAGCGTGTTCTTGAGAGTGGTCACAGTCTATAAATATATTTTTTTCTAAAATTTTAGGTTTTTCTATATTCAAATCATGTTTCTTAGAGAGAGACTCCATAATAAGTTCCTCTAACTCAAGGTAGTCATCTTCATCAATGGTCTCATTAAAATCTATACGAAAATATTTAATACCTGAAAAGAGTTTATATATATCCATCTGAACAATATGAAGTCTTGAGAGTCTGTAGAGTAAAAAGCTTATATCGAAATTATCTCTTCTTAAAATCTCAATAGTTAAAAATTTTTCGTTACTTATTACATAATCATGCTCTTGAAGCTCATGGGCTTTTTTGACAATATTTACAATGCGTTGAGGTTGGTTTTTAATGAAAAATAGGTCTGAAGCAATTTTTAGTGTCTTTTTTTGTACTATTTTAGGAAGATGTTTAAAACTCTCAATTCGTTGTAGTTGTCTCTCTTTCTTGACTCTTTTGGTGGTCTCTTTTAAGAGTTTTATATTTGAAATAGCAATAGAAGCCTGTTTATATAGAGTATTTATAAGCCTAGAAGAGAAGTCATTGTAGATAGGAGTTCCTACTCCATTCATGTCTGCATAGGTGAGTATGTAGATATAGTCTAGCTCTTTTTGTCTCTGAAAATGTGAGGAGAATTTTAAAATTGCCTGTTCAGAGTTCAAATCTTCACGTTGTGCTGTAATACTCATGAGGGTATGGTACATAATAAGATTTTTACCAATTTGAATAAGCTCTTCTGAAAAGTTTAATTTTTTTCCAAAACTTTTAAATAGGACAGTTCCCACCTGAGAATGCTCTTTTCGTCGTCCTTTTCCTGCATCGTGGATAAGAACAACAATCTTCATAAAAAGTTGCTCCTCTTTGGTTAAAGAGCTGTAGAGTTGTTCTACTGTAGTATCTTTAATATTCTCTAGTGCTTCTATACATTTCACCGTATGTTGTCCTACTGCATATTGATGGTATCCATCAAATTGAGGTAGGTCTATTACTTTTTTAAGATATGGAATGGTGTAGCCTAATAGTCGAACATCAAGAAGTGTTTTTAATATAAGATGACTTTGTGGGTGTTCAAATATTTTATAAATAGTCTTGTAAACTCTCTCTTGTGCTTTCTCCTCTCTATAGCAACAGTTAAGTGCTTTTAAAAAAGTTGGGTGGACAGGAAATTGTGAACTAGGAGCAACAGCTAACTCTTCTAAAAGTTGATAGTAGGAGTTGCTTTTAGGGGTAAGCATTTTATCTTTGTCGTAATAGGAGGTGAGTTCATCTATCCAAATTGTGGTGTATAGTTTAATTATTTTAAGATTAGAGATAACTTTTCGTGAAAATTGGAGATGTTTTTTTGCCCCTTCATACCCTAAGTAGTTTGCCACTTGTGGAATGAGTTCAAGACGAAGTTTGTCCTCTTTTTTACCTGTAGCAAGATGTAGTGCAGAGCGTACTTTAAATAGAAAATAGAGTGCTTCTCTAAACTCTTCATACTCATGTTTAGCAATAATGCTCTCCTCTAAGTCAGAGATGTGTTGAATGTTATGTAGAATATTCCCAAGCCAATAGACCAAGTTGGCATTTCTAAAACCACCATCTCCCTCTTTTAAGTTA
>JALSQJ010000244.1 GCA_026985495.1 Campylobacteraceae bacterium | reverse complement strand
AAATAGTAGTAATGAGAGTGTAATCCATGAAAAGCGTTTTGGTTCTGACCAAAAATAGTCTGTCCATAGGCGTACTTTGTGTTCTCGTAAAGCTTTTTTACATGCTGCACTATTGGTAAGAGCTGTTTTTTTTGCATTGTAGGTTGCTTTTACAAATAGTGAAGAGTAGAAGTATCCTATTGCTAAAAGGACAATCAACATAAAGAAGAGTAGAACGTGTAATAAATTTAATTCCAACATAACATTTCCCAATTTTTTGTTAGTAGTATATCAAAAAAGCAATTAGCGACACAAATAATTGCTCTTTATTAAGATATTTTGTTACAATGCAGAAAAAATTATTGGTGTAAAGTAATATATGAAAAATTTAATTATTGTGGAATCCCCTGCAAAAGCCAGAACTATCTCAGCTTTTTTAGGTAAAAACTATAAAGTTGTTGCCTCTAAAGGACATATTCGTGACTTACCAAAAAGTTCATTTGGTATTACCGTAGAAGAAGATGGTAGGTTTGTGCCTAAGTATTCTATTCCAAGAGAAGTAAACCCAACTGTAAAAGAGTTAAAGAAGTTAGCAAAAGAGGCTGAAACTATCTATATCGCAACCGATGAGGACCGAGAGGGTGAAGCGATTGGTTACCATATTGCAATGGCAATTAAAAAAGAGCCAGAATCCCTGCCTCGTATTGTCTTTCATGAGATTACTAAAACAGCCATTCAACATGCACTTAATAATCCTAGAAAACTGGATATGGATTCAGTTAATGCTCAACAAGCAAGACGACTTCTCGATAGAATTGTGGGGTATAAACTTTCACCACTTTTAGCAAGTAAAATTCAAAAAGGGCTAAGTGCTGGTCGTGTTCAGAGTTCATCTCTAAAGATAGTTATTGATCGTGAACGAGAGATTAAAGCCTTTAAACCTGAAGAGTATTGGACAATTAGTGGGTTGTTTGAAAAAAATATAGAGTCTAGTATCTATGCTTTTGATGGTAACAAGCTAGATAAGATGAGTATTAAAAATGAGGCTATGGCGACTCAAATTGTTCAATCGGCTGTTAAAGAGAACTTTGTAGTTGAGTCGTTAGATAAAAAAGAGAGAAAGAGTAAAACTCCACCACCTTTTATGACCTCTACACTGCAACAATCTGCCTCTACACAGTTGGGGTTTTCTCCTAAAAAGACTATGATGGTGGCTCAAAAGCTCTACGAAGGTGTTAAGACTGATAAAGGTAATATGGGGGTTATTACCTATATGAGAACCGATAGTATGAATTTAGCAAAAGAGGCAGTAGCTTCGGCTAGAGAGTACATTGAGAGTAATTTTGGTGATAAGTACCTACCTAAAAAAGCGAAAAACTACACCACAAGTTCAAAAGGGGCTCAAGAGGCTCATGAAGCGATACGTCCAACAAGAGTCGATTTTCCTCCATTGGTTGCAAAAGATTATTTGGGGGCAGATGAGTTTAAGCTCTATCGATTAATCTATAACCGTTTTTTAGCGTGTCAAATGATGGAAGCACGATTGGAGTCTCAGACCTTACTTTTTAAAGGTGAAAAATCTACTTTTAAAGCGAGTGGGAGAAAGCTTCTGTTTGATGGTTTTTATAGAGTGACAGGCTATAGTGAAAAAGATAAACTGTTGCCAGAACTGAAAAAAGGTCAAAAAGTGATACTTGATGACATTAAACCAGAACAGCACTTTACTGAACCACCTGCACGTTACAATGAAGCGAGTCTTATTAAAAAGTTAGAGTCATTAGGAATTGGTCGTCCAAGTACCTATGCACCTACTATTACTATTTTACAACAGCGTAAATATATTGAGATAGAGAAGAGACGTATTCATCCAACCGAGGTAGCATTTACGGTAATTGAGATGCTTGAAGAGCATTTTTCAGAGATTGTTGACTCTAGTTTTACTTCAAATATGGAGGCAAACCTTGATGAGGTAGATGAGGGCAGACTTGATTGGCAAAAAGTATTGGCTGATTTTTATGACCCATTTATGAAAAAGATTGCTGATGGTAAAAAGAGTATTAAGAGTCAAAAAATGGCAATTCCTACAGGTGAGATGTGTCCTAAGTGTGGGCATGAATTGCTTAGAAGAAAAGGGCGTTATGGTGAGTTTATTGCTTGTGGAAACTTTCCAAAATGTAAATATACGACCGATTTGGAGGGAAATGCACCACCAGAGCCTGAATTGACTGATAGACCTTGTGAAAAGTGTGGGGCAATGATGGTTATTAAAAATTCTCGTCGTGGTAAATTTTATGCCTGTTCTGCTTATCCAAAGTGTAAAAATGCACAACCTTTAGTTCCACCACGAGAGCTTAGTGTTCCTTGCCCTAAATGTGGTTCTAAAATTTATGAAAAAGAGGGTAAACGTGGTAAGTTTTATGGTTGTTCCAACTATCCAAAATGTCGATTTATCTCTAATGGGGAGCCACTTGATAGAAAATGTCCTGAGTGTGAAAGTATGGTAGTACATAAACTATTGAAAGCAGGTGAGGTCTATGAGTGTATAGATAAAAAGTGTAAATGGAGTGAAAAAGTTCCTGAAGATAAATTAAAAGGTAAACTCACCAAAGTGAAAGAAGATGAAAAAAAATCTTAAAATAGGGTTGTTATCTGACAGCCATCTAAAAACTAAGCTACATCAAGAGGCTATAGATTATCTTCTCTCTCTTGATGTAGAGTATCTTCTTCATGCAGGTGACATTATGCTTGAGGAGCATCTTCAGATGCTCGAAGCTACTAACCTCCCTTATGCTTGTGTCTATGGGAATAACGATACAGCACTTATTCCTCTATATGGAAAATATAATATCTATCAAGAGCCACACTACTTATCTATCAACCATCTAAAGATTAAGATGATGCACTTACCTTATTATATGTCTGCTGATGCTGATATAGTTATATCTGGACATACTCATATTTTTGAGGCTTCTATGGTTAATAGTACTCTTTTTATAAATCCTGGTGAAGTGTGTGCTAGGGAGAAACCTTTAAGTGAATGTGCTGTAGTAGAGTTAGAAGAGGGTAATTTTAAGGTAACACACTATTTTAGAGAGTTAAATAGAGAGCATTGGAAGAGAAGAGAGATTGCTCTTTAGTTGTTACAATATGAAATAGAATAGGATATTTTATTATTATTTCATTTTTATTATAGAGATAGTTTGTTATTATCTAAATAAAAAAGAATTTAATTGAAGAATATAAGTTTACTATACATAGAAGATGACCATGATATACAAGAGATATATTTAGACTCTATTCAGGAGCAGGTTGATATAGTCTATACTGCATCAGACGGAGAAGAGGGATATGAGGTTTATTTAAAACATAAACCAGATATTATACTTTTAGATATTGATATGCCAAAATTAGATGGACTCTCTTTGGCAAAAAAGATAAGAGAGAGCGATAGTAGTGTTAAGATAATTATTACTACAGCGTATGGAGAGCAAGATAAGTTGCTTCAAGCTATTGAGTTATATCTAATTAAGTATATTTTAAAACCCATTGACCCAACAATTTTAAAAGAGGCTCTACATAGAGCTAAAAGAGAGATATTAGATGCTAAAGAAGAGGAGGAGTTAATATATAATTTAGATAAAGATACTATTTGGTACTTTGAATCTGAAAAACTCTATAGAGATGGCAAAGAGATAAAGTTGACCAAAAATGAGAGACGGCTTTTGAAGCTTTTATCTACCAATGAGAATAAAGTATTTACTTTTTTTGAAATTTTTGACCATATCTCCTATGATGATTTTGATAAAGATTATGATGCAAATCAAGTTAGAGCTTTAGTTAAACTGTTGCGTAAAAAAGTACCTAAAGAGTCTATTTTAAATGTTTATGGAGAGGGGTATAGGTTTAATCCATTGCCTAAATTAGCTACAGTACTTTAAAATTATCTCATATAGTTGTTTAACATCAATAGGCTTATTGATATGGTCATTCATTTTTGCCTCTTTGGTCTTCTCTATATCCTCTTTCATGGCAGAGGCAGAGATAGCAATAATTGGAATATCTTTATCTATTTTTCTAATCTCTTTCGTAGCTTCATATCCATCCATAATAGGCATTTGAATATCCATTAAAATTAGTGAGTAGTTACTATTATTACTATATAACTCTACAGCCTCTTGCCCATCTTGAGCAATATCAATTTGAAGGTTAGACTCTTCAAGTAATCCTAAGATAATCTCTTGATTAATAAAATTATCCTCTGCAACTAAAATATGTTTTTCCCCTAATTCTTGAACTGATTTTTCAAGTAAGGTTATCTCTGAAGGCTCCTCTAGTAGATTGCCATGATGCTCTATAAATATCTCCTCTAAAGTAATTTCAAATATAAATCTGCTTCCTTCCCCCTCTATACTCTCTACCCATATCTTTCCATCCATCATCTCTACTAGTTGTTTTGATATTGTTAGACCTAATCCTGTTCCTCCATATTTTCTACTAGTTGTACCATCAGCTTGTCTAAAAGGTTGAAAAATATGCTCTTGCTCCTCTTTACTTAACCCTTTACCTGTATCTTCTACTTGAAATTGAAATCGATTTTTAGCTACTTTGTAGATGGAGAGAGATATCTCTCCTCTCTCTGTAAACTTTACTGCATTGCTTAGAAGATTGTTTAATATTTGAGAGATTCGTAAGCTGTCTCCATTTAAATAGGTAGCTATATCCTCTCCATATTTAAGTTTAAAAGTAAGATTTTTCTCTTCCATAGTGTAGCGAAGTAGGTTAATAGATTCATCTACTACATTGTGTAGTTGAAAATCAATCTTCTCTAATTCTAATTTTTTAGCCTCTATTTTTGAAATATCTAATATATTATTAATAATCCCCAATAGTGTTTTAGCAGAGTTCTCAATCTTTTGAATAAAATTACGTTGTTGCTCTGTTAAATCTGTCTGTAGAACAAGATAGGACATTCCTAAAATACCATTCATTGGGGTTCGTATCTCATGGCTCATGTTGGCTAAGAACTCTGACTTTAGTTTTGCTGCTTTTTCAGCTTTAACTTGTAAAAGTTTTGAGTTGTTAAAATCTTTTTCTAGTTTTATTTTTAGTCTATTAAAGTTCGATACCAACTCCCCAATTTCATCTTGGTATTCAGCTATTATATTGATAGAGAAATCAGGATTTTGATTATTGAGGTTGTTTAACATTAATTGTACTTTTTGAAATCGTTGTTGTATATGTTTATAGAGAAAATAGCTCATACCTGAAACAATAAGAAGTCCTAATAGAGAGGTAATTAATGTAAATATGTAGTAACTTATATTTTTTGATTCAATATTATTTGTAGCATGAAAAAGTAGTTGTTGTGAATCTAATTTGGCTTTTTCAAAAAAGGTTGTCTCTTTTTCAGTAAGCTCTTGCATGAGTAGGCGTTGATGTTCATCTTGAATATTGTTAAGAATATTTTGAGTATGTCTATAGGTGACATCAAAGTAGTGTTGAAAATCAGAAGATATTTTTTCTATATTAAGAGGAGTATCATATTTTTTAAGCTTCTGTAGATTGTTTAAAATCTCCTCTTTTTTAAGAGTAGCATACTGTAGAGAGCTAGGTTCATACATACTAGAGGCATCAATAAAAAACTGTTGCATCTCTTCATAAAGTTTTAAATTACTTTGGTGTAACATAGCACTTTTTAATTTTTTATCAAGAATATCATGAACAGAATTAATGGTATTGGTAGCAAAAAAGTAGTTTACAATAATATGAAAGATAAAAAATATTAATCCAATAAAAAAAATAGTGCGTAGTCTAAGTAAAATAGTAGTATGACGCATAGAGTAAAGCCCTTAAAATTTTTATCTATATTTTAGTGACTATCTATGCGTTCTTTGACTATTTTACTTATCAATGGAGTTAAATATCTCTATTGATACCTATTGAAACGTTATTTTATGGTCAATAAAATTATACCTGTTTTAGGATTTGTATCGTAGGCTATAATATGTTGGTTTTTTCTCATCGCTTTTTCTGTAGCTATTTTTGAGAGTTTTTTAGGTGGTTGTGCTTTGGTTTTATATATTTTTTTCATCCAATAAGCATGAAGTTGACCAGGTGTTTTGTTGACTACTTTTGAGTAAAACTCTTTAAACAGTTTTGTATCTTGACTATCAATAGGTGTCACTTTAATACCGTTAATAGTATCGGTCTTTTTAAGGTATAGGTTGGCTATATCTCTGCTTGAAACTTTAGTGAGTTTGTTGTTGTGTGAAATATAGATAGATATATTGCTAAATGCAAAAGTTGAAAAAAGAATACTTAATAATATTGGTTTCATGTTGTCCCTTTAGAAAATGTTTTAATTTCCTAAAGTATATATCTATAATTATTAATTTAATCTTAAAAATATATATTATAATTTAAAATTAATTATATACTAATAATATCCATTATAGTCTGAGATAGTAGTTGTTGAAAATTATTTATTACTATTGGATTGAAAGACTCCTCTATCTCTCTAAGCAGTTGATTTAGCTTAACCATTCCAAGTGTGGCAGTAAGTCCTTTTAGTGAGTGTAGTGTTCTGTCTCTCTCTTTCTCTTCTAACTCATTTAGGTTTAGATGTTGGTATCGTTCTACAAAACTTTTTAATATTTTAAGATATAGAGCTCTATTTTGGTTGCAGTGTTTTAATCCTAATGTAATAT
>JALSQJ010000243.1 GCA_026985495.1 Campylobacteraceae bacterium | reverse complement strand
ATCTTTTTGTAAAAGATTAATTGCTTATTTTCTATTTTTGTTATCGCTATTGAGCTGTCGTCACAACTGCTTTCTATGCTTAGTATCATTTTTTCTCTCTCTTTTATCTTCATCTTTTATTCTAATAAGTAGTTTATATTGAGTCCAATTCAATTGCGAACGCAGTGCGTTCGTATTTGGAAAAGTTCTATAAAATTGTAAAAAAAGATATAGTTGTCTATAGGAATAATCACTTCCATAAAGTGGTTCAATCTCTTTATATCTTTAATTATGCTGTTTATGTTGCTTGGACTATTTTTCATATTGAATTCTTTTTATTTTTTAGTATTTTAACATTAAAAAATAATTTTTGTGATAAATATGTCAAATTGTAATGTTTTTGATTTAAAGAAATTCCGTAGGTCGGGTTGCCCCTATCCCGACAAAAATTAGCAAAATAAAAAGCTTTAATAAAATCAAAAATATTGGCATATTGATTTTTATTTGAATGATTGAAATTATTGGTTGTTTGGGCTTGTGTCGGGATGAGGACAACCCGACCTACGGGTGGTTTTATATTATGTGATAAATATATCAAGTTATCATACTTTTGCTTTAAAGAACCTCCCCAGCCATGTAGAATTAAGACTCTATTTGACATAGGCTCTTACCTCTTTGTCTATTTCTATTATCTCTTGAATATTTTTAGCTCTAACATTATTAAATTTAGCATAAGCATCTAAAACCATTTTTCCCATTCCAAAGAAATTAATTTCATCTTTTTCAAACTTTTTAATGGCTTCTTCATTAACAGCGTTAACGACAACCCCTAGATGGGGGTTATTGAGTAGATGCTCTTTTATCTCCCATATTGGGTATCTATTAGACTCAATTGGCAAAAACTCTAAAGCACCTATCTCTAGTAGATTTACAGGTGGTAAAATCTCCTCCTCTACCTCTTCTATTAGTGCAAAGGCTATGGGTAGTTTCATGTCAACTCCTGCAAAGTGGGCTGTTGTTGAGCCATCTTTAAACTCTGCTAGAGCATGAATAATAGATTTTTTCTCTATAACTGCATCAATATTTGATGTATTAAATAGCCATTTAGCCTCTAAGAGTTCAAAGAGTTTGTTGGTCATTGTCGCAGAATCTATGGTAATCTTATTTCCCATTGACCAGTTTGGGTGTTTTAGTGCTTGGCTAAAGGTAGCTTTTTGTATATCTTCTATCTTCCAATCTCTAAATGCTCCACCACTTGCTGTTACATAGAGTTTTGAAAATGGTCGTTTACCCATTAGATACCATAATCCAAAGTGTTCACTATCAATAGGAACAATTTTACTCATATCTATAAACTCTCCTGCAACGACTAAAGACTCTTTATTTGCCAATGCTACTTTTCGTCCAAGCTCTATGGCTTTAAGTGTAGGTGCTAATCCTACATACCCAACTAGGGCATTAACTACTGTTGGGCTATTGGTTAGTTCTAACAGCTCTAATATTCCTGCATCTCCACAAAAAACAGAAGTATGATTTACCTTTAGTTTGTCTGCTTCATTAGCAATAGCTACATATTTTGGTCTATACTCTTTTATCTGTTGGTTAAGTAGTTCAATATTTCTACCTGCTACTAAGGCTTCTACTTTGATATTGTAGCGTTTTGCAATAAGTAGGGTATTTACACCAATTGAGCCTGTTGAGCCTAATATTACGATACTCATTATAAAAAGGCACGTAGAGAAATCATCATCATAATAGAACCAAAGAGGTACCCATCTAATCGGTCTAAAACTCCACCATGACCAGGGAAGATATCTCCACTATCTTTTACTCCTGCTTCACGCTTTATGTAGCTCTCAAATAGGTCACCAAAAATTGAGGTAATGGCAGTTAAAAGTGAGACAATAAATGCAATAAAAAATGGAACCAAGTCCATAAAATAACCTGCAATAGTTCCTGCTACTGTTGCAAAGGCAACACCTCCAATAACCCCCTCTAAGGTTTTATTTGGAGATGTTGGAGAGAATTGTGTTTTACCTATACTTTTACCAACAAAGAAAGCACCCACATCGGTAGTTGCTACAACAATGAGTAGCCAAAACATCCAGTTAATTCCAAAGTCACGGTAGAGCATAAGCATAAAGAGAAAACCACTAACAGGGTATAGAAAAGGAATAAGAAGTTTTTTCTTGATATGTTGTTGTGTATAGGCAAGTTTTGCACCAAAAAAGATTGCCATAATAAAGAAAAGGTCATCTGGGTTTGGGTAGAGATAAGCAGTAATCCAGATAATAGTAGCATATAGGTAGGGAGATTTTCGTTTAATCCCAAAAAGCTTAATGGCTTCATCAAATCCTATAAAATAGAAAAATCCTAAATATAGCCACATTAAAAAGTCGTTGTCTATGAGTCCCACAATAGTGGTGACTGCTAAAAGAGCAACAGCTGTTACCCATCGTTCTGCATTGTCTGTTATAAATTTCATAAAAAACCCTTCTATATATAAGTTTCCATTATAGCATTAAAGGGCTTATTCTCTTATTTCAATTCCCTCTTTACGTACACGAATTGTTTTATATTTGTCATACTCAACATTTGACCCCTCTTGAATTTTAACAAAACGGCGTTTGCAGTAATCTACATCGTAGTCTCCTGCCTGTTTTAATGAAAAATCAACACAGAGTTTTCCAGCTTTCTCAATTACAGAATGGGGTAGATTCTGTTTATCTGTCTTTATGATAAGGTGAGAGGAGGGAATATCTCTTATATGCATCCATATATCATTCGATTTGGCTATTTTTAGTAGTGCTTGATTCTCTTTAGAGTTACGCCCTATTAGCACTTTGTAGTCATCTATCCAGAAGAGTTCACACTCTTTGATTTTCTCTTTTTTGCGTTGTGATTTTACTTTTTTTGGAACAAGAAGCTCCAACTCTTGAGTGCTATTTGCCTGTTTTAAGGCGTGGTACATATTGGCATAGAAGTCTCTTTTGGTTCGTAGGTTCTCCTCTTCAATATGAATATTTTTACTCTTTGCCTTTGCACGTTTTGCTTGGTTGAAAAAGTACTCACTTATACGGTTTGTAACAATGTTTTTAGGTAGTTTAATGGTCACTTCATTTCCCTCAAAGTCATATGTTTTTAAACTTTTATCATAGGGTTTAATTTGATATAGATTTGCTAAAATAATATTGCCATAATTTTGGTACTTTTTTATCTCCTCTTCTAACTCTTTTATATTTGGGAGTCTCTCTAATAGTTTTTGAAGCTTTTGTTCTTTTTTCTTAACGGTTAAAAGTTTCTGTTTTTTTAACACTTGAACTCTTTTTTGTTCAAACTCAAGATATTTTTTAGTTAAATACTCATCTATATCAGCTATCTCTTTTGGTTGCTCCTCTCTTTTAAATGGAGGAATAGCTAAAAGCTCCACTCCAGGGCGAATAATCCTAAAAGAGCTATTGGCATCAATATGTCTTAGGGCCTCTATTACAACCTCATTCTCATCTAATAAAATAGCATTGGTGTGGCGACCTGTAAATTCAAACTGTAGTATTATTATCTTCTTCTTATAGGCACTTTTAGGAGCGAGTGTAAATCGTAAAATACGGTCATGATTTGGAACTTCTATGGAGATAATAGTTGAAGATGAGACCAATGAGTGTAAAAGGTTATCAAATGGTGCATTATATCCTTGTAGTGGTCGTTGAGATTTATATTTGTAGATAAAACTCTCTCCTCGTGTCATGTTAAAGAAGTAGCTATTTTCTCTATCGAAACTAAGCTCAATAGTATTGTTCTCAATTCGTCTAGCACGACTAATAAATTTAAAGGTTGAAAAGTGTTCTGCAATGCTAATTAGTTCAAAAGAGTTGATAATATGCTCCACTGTTGTTTTAATTTTTAAGTTAATATGGTTTGTAAAGTGAAATATTAACCAAATTTACCTATAATCGAGTAAAATTTTTTTATGGAGATAGTGTAATGGTACAAACAGCAATAATTGCGTTTATTTTAATTGGAATGATGTTTTTTCTTGAAAATTCAGGTGAAAAAGAGGAGAAAATAGAGCATAAAAAAGTAGAGAGTTCTAATGCTATAGTGGAAGATGAGGAAATTGTTTCTGAAAAACATCATTTGGTAGATGAAGTTCAAGTAGAAAAAGAGGAGACTCCTCTTAGAAAAATTGTTATTCATAAACCTCTTAAAATTCATAGAGATATGAATTTTACCCAAAAGAGTATAGTTGAGTTAAATCATATTAAAGATGTAGAGCTTACAACTTACTACCCTAAACCTAAAGAGGAGATTGAAAAATCAGCTGATGTATCAAAAGTTGTAGAAGATATTAATACCACTAAACCAACACCAGTTAAAGAGAAGAGGGAGAAGATAGAAGAACCTGTTAAAGCTCCAGAGGTTGTAACGCCTAAAGATATTGAAGTAAAATCAGCTACACAGATAAGTGATAGTTCTATAAAAGATAAGCCAGTAATTTCTGAGACTAATGTAACTCTACCAACGGTTTCAAAAACTCAAAATGTAAAAATTACTATACCAAAAGTTCCTGAGGTTAAGAGTTTAGAAGAGTTTGAATCAAATAGTAAAATGTTAAAACTCTACCATAAAGAGCAACAGTTAAAAGAAGAGGCTCAATCAGAGGTGAATTTATTGAAGAAAAAGCTTACTGTTGAGTTAGAAAAAGAGAGTGCATTAAAAGCACAACTTGAAAATATTAACAGACTAGCTAAACAAGGTGAACTACAAGCAAGAGCTTATGAAGAGAATAAAAAAGAGGAGATTTCAACTCTAGTAAGTGAAAAAGAGGAGTTAAAGTCAAATTTAATAACACATATTCAACATGAAAAAGAGTTAGAATTAAAGAGTATTGAGCTTAAACATAGAATGGCAAATATGTTAGAGATTGCAAAAGAGGCGACTCAAAAAGGTGAGGCAGAGCTTAAAGCTAAAGAGTTAAAGATATCTTCACTACTCTCAACACAAAAGAGTTTAGATGAGAATTTAACTAAAGAGGATAGTGAGTTAGAAAAACTTAAAGATGAGCTATCTCAAAAAGAGCTTCAACTTACATCATTGGAGTCAAATCTAACAATACATACTCAACATGAAAAAGAGTTAGAATCAGAGCGTATTGAGCTTAAACATAGAATTGCAAACATGTTAGAGATTGCAAAAGAGGCGACTCAAAAAGGTGAGGCAGAGCTTAAAGCTAAAGAGTTAAAGATATCTTCACTACTCTCAACACAAAAGAGTTTAGATGAGAATTTAACTAAAGAGGATAGTGAGTTAGAAAAACTTAAAGATGAGCTATCTCAAAAAGAGCTTCAACTTACATCATTGGAGTCAAATCTAACAATACATACTCAACATGAAAAAGAGTTAGAATCAGAGCGTATTGAGCTTAAACATAGAATTGCAAACATGTTAGAGATTGCAAAAGAGGCGACTCAAAAAGGTGAGGCAGAGCTTAAAGCTAAAGAGTTAAAGATATCTTCACTACTCTCAACACAAAAGAGTTTAGAGGAGAATTTAACTAAAGAGGATAGTGAGTTAGCAAAACTTAAAGAGGAGCTATCTCAAAAAGAGCTTCAACTTAAATCATTGGAGTCTAACTTAACAGCTCAAAATGAGAATAGAGCAGTTTTAGAAAAAGATAATGAGGGGTTAAAAGCAAAAATTGCAAATATGTTAATTGTTGCAAAAGAGGCAACTCAAAAAGGGGAAGAGGCACTTAAAGCTAAAGAGTTAAAGATATCTTCACTACTCTCAACACAAAAGAGTTTAGAGGAGAATTTAACTAAAGAGGATAGTGAGTTAGCAAAACTTAAAGAGGAGTTATCTCAAAAAGAGCTTCAACTTACATCATTGGAGTCTAACTTAACAGCTCAAAATGAGAATAGAGCAGTTTTAGAAAAAGATAATGAGGGGTTAAAAGCAAAAATTGCAAATATGTTAATTGTTGCAAAAGAGGCAACTCAAAAAGGGGAAGAGGAGCTTAAAGCTAAAGAGTCAAAAATAGCTTCACTACTCTCAACACAAAAGAGTTTAGAGGAGAATTTAACTAAAGAGGATAGTGAGTTAGCAAAACTTAAAGAGAAAAACCTAAAACTTCAAACAGAAATTGAACAACTAAAAAAAGTTGAAGAGGTAAAAGAACAAGAGGTTGAAAGAGAGATTAAGAAGAGATTGACAAAAGAGTTCTCTTTATTACATGTAGAGTTTAAAATAAATAGTGCAGAGCTTACAGATGAGAGTAAAAAACGTTTAGATGAAGTAGTTGATGTTATTAATGAGTATAAAGGGTATAGTTATAAAATTATAGGACATACAGATAACCAAGGTAGTGAAGAGTTTAATATAAAACTAAGTAAAAATAGAGCAGAGAGTGTAAAACGTTATTTAGTTTCAAAAGGTATAGATGAAAATATTTTATCATCAGAGGGGTTAGGCTCTTCTCAGCCAATTACAAGTAGTAATACTAAAGAGGGTAGAGAAAAAAACCGAAGAGTTGTATTTGAAATAATTAAATAGTCTAGCTATAACTTTTGATATAATTCTCAAATTATTATTTGACTTACCTTGTAATTGGTAAGTCAGCATAAAGGATAGACTATGGGACAAACCATTACAGAGAAGATTTTTTCAGAACATGTAGGACGTGAGGTAAAAGCTGGAGAGATTGTTAGAGTTGATATTGATATGATTATAGGAAATGATATTACTACTCCTATATCTATTCGAGCATTTGAGGAGAGTGGGGCTAAAAAGTTAGCACGACCAGACAAT
>JALSQJ010000242.1 GCA_026985495.1 Campylobacteraceae bacterium | reverse complement strand
ATTCAAAATAATTTTATGAACTCTTTTTAAAAAATCATCTTGAAAATCATCTTCAATCTCTATTGAGACAAAGAGATAATCATACTGTTTTGCATATTTCATATAGGATTTACGTTCTAGTTGAAAGTTATCTATTAAAGTGGTTTTAGATACATCTTTAAACCATTTTTTTAAATTTTGATAGAATAGTTTATCTACAGCATTTATTTGGTATAGATACCCTTTAGAAGAGCAATAATCATGTAAAGCCTCAATCAACTCCTCTCCACCACTACTAAAGTGTGCTATTTCTATAGAGGGGTTTGTTCCTATAATCTCTAAAAGTGTTTTTAGTCTATCTTTTTCTAATTTTTTCATAGAAATAGTGTAACAAAAAAATATAAAATTCTTAGCTTAATCAGAGTTTTTTACTCCTATTAATAGTTATAGGTAGTAGTTTTGTTATAATATTTAAAATTTAATAGTTAAAGGATTTAACATGAGTAGTTATATGGAAGATGAAGATGGATACGGAGATATCTATGATGATTTTATGGGGCGTAGTCCAAAATCAAGTTATTTTGAGATAGCTAAAACAGCAAATCAAAATATTGTAGAGCAAGAGCTTGAGCGTGTTTTTAGACGATTAGCTGTAGCAGAAAGAATGTTAGAAGAGCGTAATTTAGATGATGAGTATGAGAGAGAGCAGAAGAGACTTATTATAGATGCTGACATTGATGATAGAACAGCTACAGTCTTTATTGATTTAGTAGGACAGATTGTTACTCAATGTGAGTAGTTTTTTTACCATTTTCAATAAAATAATTTAGATAAAAACAGGGAAAATATTATATATAACATATAGTATTAACTTACTTAAAATATTTAATTTATTTTTAAATTTTTGCTTTCTTTTATATATTTAATTGCTATACTAGTTATGGACTTAAGAAATGCAATTAAAAAGTAAAGTTAATTTTAAACTGAGGAGAGTTAAAATGAGATTCTTACAAATAGTGTTATTATTGTCAATCGTAGTAGGTGCTGCTAATGCAGGTAAAATCATTTGGGATAAAAATGGTAAGCCTATTATGGAGAAAACAGATAAGCCTGTTAGAGGTTGTAATCAAGGTGGATTAGAGACACTGGGTCAGGATAGTAATAGTAGTAAAAAGACCCCTTGTATGAAACATTAGAACTCAATCATGAGTTCTAAACTATTTACTCTATGCTTTTGGAGAAATCATCTCTTCTGGCTTAACATTCTTATCAAAATCTTCAGCAGACATCAATCCTAAAGCTACTGCTTCCTCTTTTAATGTTGTACCATTAGCATGAGCCGTTTTAGCAATTTTAGCAGCATTTTCGTAACCAATATGTGGGTTAAGAGCTGTTACTAACATTAATGAATCATTTAAGAACTTTTCAATATTTGCTTCAATTGGTTGAATTCCTATTGCACAATTTATATCAAAACTTACCATTGCATCGGCTAAGAGTTTTGTTGATTGTAAAATATTGTAAGCGATAACAGGCTTAAAGACATTTAGCTCAAAATTTCCTTGTGATGCAGCAAAACCAACAGTAGCATCATTTCCCATTACTTGTACAGCAACCATTGTAATCGCTTCTGCTTGGGTAGGGTTTACTTTTCCTGGCATAATTGATGAACCTGGCTCATTGGCAGGAATTTCAATCTCTCCTAAACCACAACGTGGACCACTTGCTAACCAACGTACATCATTTGCAATTTTCATAAGATTGGCTGCTAATGCTTTTAATGCACCACTAAGTACTACCTCTGCATCGTGACCTGTTAAGGCATGAAATTTATTTGGTTGAGATACAAATCCATAATCTCCCATAAATTCATTGAGTTGTTTTGCTACCATATTTGAAAAGTCTGGATGAGAGTTAAGTCCTGTTCCTACAGCTGTTCCACCTATGGCGAGTTCTCTACAATATACTAATGCATCATTAAGTTGTTTTAGGTTTGTCTCTAACATTGCAACGTATCCTGAAATCTCTTGTCCTAGTGTTAATGGTGTTGCATCTTGAAGGTGGGTACGACCTATTTTAACAACATTTGAAAATTCTTCTGATTTATTTTGTAGAGTTGCTTTAAGTTGTTTTAATGCAGGGATAAGATTATCAGTAACAGCAACAACCTCTGCAATACGCATAGCTGTTGGGTAGGTATCATTTGAGCTTTGTCCTTTATTAACATCATCATTTGGGTGTACTAGATGCTCTTTAGTAAAATCAGCACCCATAAGCTCAGTAGCTTTATTGGCAACTACCTCATTCATATTCATGTTTGATTGAGTTCCTGAACCTGTTTGCCATACAACCAATGGGAAGTTATCATCAAGTTCACCTGCTAAAACAGCTTCACATGCTTTTGAGATAGCATCTGTTTTTGTATCATCTAAACGACCTAATTCGTTATTGACTAAAGCACATGCTTTTTTAAGATTTGCAAAACCATACACAACTTCAATTGGCATTGTTTCGTTACCAATTTTAAAATTTTGGATTGACCGTTGAGTTTGTGCTGCCCAATATTTATCAGCAGGAACCTGCATCTCACCCATGGTATCTTTTTCTATTCTAAATGACATTTTATCTCCTATTTATTAAATTAAATTATTTTACTCTTTAGGTTGTTAATAGTCTATGAATGAGGGGAGGTAGTTTAAAAGCTTTAGTGGAGTGAGTAGGGTGGTAATGGTCAAGAGATAACTAGACCATTATTTGTAGTTAATTAGTTAAAAAATTCGTTCTCTTCAAGTATTTTAATACCCTCTTGAATGCTCTCTACAGAAGTTTTAAATTTCTCTCTAGTCTTTGTTTCAAGAGTCATATCAATAATCTGTTCAACACCATTTTTACCAAGAACAACAGGTACACCTACTGTTACATTGTTGTAGCCATACTCTCCATTGAGCATTACACAAGAGGAGACAACTGATTTTGTATCTTCTAAAATGGCTTCAACCATGTGTGCAATGGCACGACCAGGACCATAGTAGCCAGAGGTTCCTAGATAGTTAACAATCTCTGCTCCACCTTTTTTGGTACGTTCAATAATATCTTGAAACTCTTCATCGGTTAAGAGGTCAGTTGCAGGTACAACTCCCACTTTAACCTTTTGAGGAAGAGGAATCATATTCTCTCCATGGTCTCCAATTACAAGTTTTCCAATTTGACCTGCACCAAAACCAATTTTTTTATAGATTTGATACGCCATACGAGAACCATCTAATGCTCCTGCTAGACCAATAATTCTGTTACTTTCCCAACCTGTAATTTTATGGATAACGTAGGTCATCACATCTAAGGGGTTAGAGACAGAGATAATAATTGCATTGGGAGAGTATTTCATAACATCTTTAGTAACACTCTTAATAATTTTGGCATTAATCATTAAGAGGTCTGCTCTAGTCATATCACCTTTTCGTGGTACACCAGCAGTAATAATGACAATATCACAATCGCTTACATCAGCAGGAGTTTTTGCTGCAGTAATAATGGTAGGTTGTTTTGAGTATTGTGAAGCTTGTGCAATATCTATCGCTTTTCCATCTGCAACACCCTCTGCAATATCAAAAAGAACAATTTCGTTACATGTTCCCATCATACTTAAACTGTATGCAGCTGTTGCACCTACAGCACCAGCACCAATAATTCCTACTTTTTTACCAATCATATGTTATCCTAAATTTTAAACAGTTTTAAATTAAAAATAATAAATTAAAACATTATAATAATTTTACCATTAAAACTATTATAAAAAACTTTATATAGCCTAAAGGCTATATATCGTCAAAGAATTTTAGTTCGTATAGTTTGTCAACCATCTCTTGAACAGATGCAACAGAGTTTTTAAACTTTCGTACTTGAAGATTTTTAAGTGTCATCTCAATGACTTGTTCTGCTCCACCTGCTCCAATCATAACTGGAACACCAGTGACAATGTCAGAGTATCCATAATCATTCTGAAGCATAATTGCACAAGAGTGAATTTGGTTGGTATCTTTTAAGATTGCATCTACCATAACCGTTGTAGATTTAGCAGGTGCATAGTATGCTGATCCATTACCTAAAAGGTTGACAATTTGAGCTCCACCATTTCTTGTTTTTTTAACAATTTCACCAATCTCTTCAGAGTCAAGTAGGTCTTCTATTGGTACACCTGCTACTGTTGTAAACTTTGGAAGAGGAACCATAGTATCACCATGACCACCCATAACTGTTGCTCTAATTTGACCTGCACCATACTCTAGTTTTTCATAGATAAAGTGAGCCATACGAGCAGAATCTAAGATTCCTGCCATACCAAGTACTCTCTCTCTTGGAAAACCTGTATATTTTAGAGCTACATAGGTCATAACATCAAGAGGATTTGAGACAATAACAACTACTGCATTTGGAGCATACTCTTTAATCTCTTTTGCATACATTTTTACAATGTCAGCATTCATTAGTAATAGATCATCTCGACTCATACCAGGGGTTCTTGGTGCTCCTGCTGTAATAACAACTACATCAGAATCAGCCATATCTTCTGGACCTTTTGCTGCTTTTACAATGGTGTGTTGTCGTGCTGCATTAGCTGCTTGTGACATATCTAACGCTTTTCCTTTGGTTACATCATAGTTTCGTCCACGAAGAACAACATTGTGACATGTACCATTCATTGCTAAAATAAATGCTACAGTTGAGCCAAAATTACCTGTGCCAATAACTGTTACTTTTTTACCTTTTGCCATTTTTATCCTTGTAAATATATTTACCTGCTTTATCTTCTTTTCCCAAAAGAGAGCTTGGTAATGTATATCAAAGTATATATACATGAGCAAACACAGTTTGGGAATAATAGAAGTATTAAACAAGCCTTATTCGATTATATCGTGATTCTGTAACAAAAATGAAAGATAAAGTTAATTATAGATTATATTTCTTCTCTTTGAGAAGAGAGGACACAATAAAAAGGTAAAAAATCTAAAATGTTGTTTTTATCTATGATACTATTTTTAGTTATAGTCCTGGTCTTTCAGGAAGTTTAGTATCTCTTTTTGGTTGAAAAAGTTCTTTGTTTAAACTCTTTTTTTCTATTCCTTTTTGTAGCATATCTGTAGTGATTAATGAACTTTTATCTCTTTTAGGTGATTTGTCTCTATTGGTATTATTGCTCTTATCTGCAATAATACGCACAGTTCGTTTGTCGATGGCTGAGTTGCCAAGAGAGTTTGTAGTCATATATAAAACAGTATATTCCCCAGGTATAGAAAAGTCTATATTTTCACTAATTGTTATCTTTAGGGGTGAGCCATCAATATCTTTTGCTGTTGCACCAGCTTCTATATACCTCTCTCCATAATGTAAAAGATATGGATTTTTTCCTTTTATTGTGATGGAGGGAAGAGGGTTTATTTTATTTTTTTTATCAATATTTTTTTTCTTTATAATTTTTTTTATCTCTTTATTATTTAGAAATTTTAGATTGGAAATAGAACCACTACCTCTAATAATAAAATTATTTATAGATAAGATATTATTATTTGGTTCATATAGTTTAAGGTCATTATCTAAGTTTCTAATATGCTCTTTCCACTTTTTAGATATAGCATCTTCTCCTAATCCAAACTGCAGATAGTCATTTCCAAATCGTGGTGTGTAGATGAGTGTTCGCCTTCCAAATGAACTATTTAAATCTATTAAAATTACAAAATCTTCACTATATTTCATCTTCCATTGAAGTAGTTTTTTTTTAGGTTGTTCTGTTTTTGATAGGTCTAAAATATAAGCACTTCGTGTACCACTACCTTTAAAGGTGGTAATAGATATCCTCTTTTTTTTATTATAGGTTGTGTTAATAGTCTCATTTTTATCATAAGATGTAAGGATATTCCATTGAGGATGTTTTAAACTAGAGCCAAATATAGCAGTAGTGTAGAGTAGAAAAAAAATAGATAAAAGTTTGATTTTAGGCATAATATAACTCTTTTTTAATTTAATTATATCATAAAAAACAATAATTTATAACATAATTAAAAAGTAATAAAAAATATAAGTGGAATAGGGTATCAAATCACAATAAAACAAAATTAAGTTTACTTTTAGATAATAAATATTAAAATTTTATTAATATTAATATTAATATAAAAGGATAAGAATTGAAACTTATTGAGAGACTAGAAGAGTTATGGAATAGTGTATTAAAAAGAGAAGATATTGAAAAAAAGAGTGCTATTAGTAGAGTAGTAACAGATTTAATAGAGGAAGATGATGATAGTATGGTTTACCATGAAGATATCTATATTTTACTAAAAGCTATGATATATGCTGCTAAAGCAGATGGAAAGATTGATGAAAGTGAACAGAGAACGATTATGGAGTTTATGGGGGAAATGAGTAAAATAGAGCAACTTTTTGTAGAGCAAGAGATGCAAAGAGAGTCAAATTTTGAAAGTTTTATTAATGAAGTACCTGAAAATATGAGAAAGCAGGTATATTACATGAGCCTATTTGCTATTGATTTAGATGTTGAATCAGAGAGAAAATATCTTGAACGGTTAGCAGATGCTTTAGGGTTAGAGAAGTATGAGATTAGTGCTATTCATGATAGTTTAGAGGTAGGTGCTGTAGCATAAGCTACACCTACTCCACTATCTCCCACTCATAATCAACAATATTACGACTCTTACTATCAAACTCCACCCCAACAATAAAAATATCAGAAAATTTAGTCTCATATTTTTGAGGGTAATTCTTCTCTTTAATTTGAGCTAATGCACCCTTTTGATTAACTTTAAACTCAAAAATGTAGAGCATATCATCTATAAAAACACTCAAATCTATCCGTCCATCGTTGGTAACATCTTCGGCGACAATTCTATCAAACCCTGCCCCTGCAAAGTAGGCGTAAATTACACTTGCATAAAAGCCTTCATAG
>JALSQJ010000241.1 GCA_026985495.1 Campylobacteraceae bacterium | reverse complement strand
TTACCTTCGTCCATAAGTGCCTTAACATCATTAAATGAGTCATAAACAAGAAGTGTATTTTTAAGTTCTGAAGCTGCTGATTGGGCTACTTCTTCATTATCAGACTTAAGAGCCTCTACCAATGGTTGAACATTAAATCCACCTAGCATAGTTCCTAAAATTTCTGTTGCTTTTACTGCATCTATCTCTGTACAAGTTACATTACCTTGGACAATATCATTTAAAAATGCTGCTTTTACATAGGCTGCATCATCAACACCTGCTGGTACATGTTGAGTGAAAAGCTCCATTACATATTCTGCATCTACTACTGGAGAGGCTTTTAATAACTCTACTAAATCAGCTACTTGGTCAGCTGTTAGTGCCAAAGGTGGAACACCAAGCTCTGCACGTTCTTGAGTATGTTTTCTATAGTCGGCTAATAATGACATTTAAGTCTCCTATTTATGGGTTTTATTTGTCACATATTCTATACTAATAGTAGTTATAATATTACTTTAAGAGAGAGAATTCCTTATCTTAGAATTTTTATGTATCATACGGTTACAAGAGCTTTTTTCTAAACTTTTTAAAAAAGCCATCATTAATTTAGAATTAGATAACATCACACAAACAAATAATAGTTATAAGGAAAAGTAATGAAGAAAGTATTAATTTTAGGTGGTGGATTTGCAGGTGTTGAAGCTGGAATCTTTTTAAGTAAGAAAAAGGGTCTTGACATAACATTGGTAAGCGATAGAGACTATTTCTACATCTATCCAACCTCTATTTGGATTCCTACAGGGGGAACAACAAAAGAGGATATCTCCATACCTTTAGATAAAATAGCTATAACACATGGTTTTAAACTAATTATCGATACTGTTACCTCATTAGAGGCAAAAAATAAAAAAGTAACTTTAGAATCTGGTCGTATTTTAGAAGATTATGATTATATTGTAGTTGCATTAGGACAAGATAAGATTCAATTAAAAGGGATAGAGAATACCTTATCTATTTGTGGAAAACCTCAAGAGGCAGTTGAGATGAAAGATAGATTAGATAAACTTATTGAAAAAGGCTCAGGAACTATTGCTATGGGATTTGGTGGAAACCCAAAAGATACATCAGCTGTTCGTGGTGGTCCTGCATTTGAGGTTCTATTTAATGTCCATAATCTATTAAAGAAAAGAGGGATAAGAGATAAATTTAAACTTATCTTCTTTGCACCTATGGAGAAACCTGGTCAAAAGATGGGAGAGAGAGCTTTAGTTATGATGGACAAAATGTTCAAAATGACCAATATAGATAAAAAAGTAGGGGTAAAAATAAGCTCCTTTGAGAATGATGGTATTCTATTTGAAGATGGAGAGAAGATAGAGTCTGACTTAACTATGTTTATATCAGCAGGTAAAGGTCATAATGTATTAGAATCGTCCGATTTACCTTTAAGTGATGCAGGTTTTGTTATTACAAATGAGTTTAATGAGGTAGAAAACTTTGAAGGTATATATGCTATTGGAGATTCAGCCTCTCTTATGGGTCCTAAATGGAGAGCAAAACAGGGGCATGTTGCAGAAGTTATGGCACGAAATGTTGCAAATAATATTTATGTTAATATCAATGGTGGTAGTAGAGAGAGCTATAAAGAGCATATAAATATCTTATGTGTAATGGACACAGGAGATGGAGCAGCATTTGTTTACAGAAGTGATAATTCGGCAAAAATGATTCCAATGCCATTTATTGGACACTGGATAAAACAGGGGTGGGGTTGGTATTGTAAAAACTCTAAACTTGGTAAGATACCTAGAATTCCAGGTATGTAAACTAGAGCATGATTTCTCTCTGCCCTTTATTGTTTGGGGCAGACAATACACCCATCTCTTGTAACTGTTCAATAATATTAGCTGAACGGTTATATCCTATTTGTAATTTTCGTTGTAAATAGGATATAGAGGTTTTTTGGTCATTTAAAATAATCTGTTTTGCCTCTTCATAAAGCTCATCTAAATCACCTTGCACTCCTACCCCAACACGTGTATCAGATTCATCTTTTACTAAATAACGTTCATCATAATCTGGAGCTCTCTGCTCTTTTAAAAACTCTACAATCTCCTCAATCTCATCTTCAGAGTTCCAAGGGGCATGAATACGCACTAAACCATTAGTTCCAGGAGGTGTAAAGAGAGCATCACCCTTTCCAAGTAATGAGTCTGCACCCAATGCATCTAAAATAACTTTTGAATCAATTCGTTGCCCTACTCTATAGGAGAGTCTCGATGGAAGATTTGCTTTAATAAGCCCTGTTACAACATCAACACTTGGTCTCTGTGTTGCTACAATAAGGTGAATACCAGAGGCTCTAGCCATTTGTGCTAAACGTGCAATAGAGTACTCTACATCTTTTCCACCATTCATCATAAGGTCGGCCAATTCATCAATAATTACTACAATGAATGGCATAGTATCTAACCCTTTTTTTCGTGCTTTTTCATTATAGTTATCAATATTTTTAGTACGGTTCTCTGCCATCATTTTGTAGCGACGCTCCATCTCTCCTACCATATTAGCTAACGCTGCAATCGCTTTAGTTGCATCGGTAATAACAGGGGTAATAAGATGGGGAATATCGTTATAGATAGAGAACTCTAACATTTTAGGGTCAATAAGCATCAACTTTAAGTTATCTGGGTCATTTCTATAAAGAAGAGATAAAATCATCGCATTTATCCCAACTGATTTACCTGAACCAGTTGTTCCTGCAATTAAAAGATGTGGCAATTTTTTAAGGTCAGTTACAAATGGATTTCCTACAATATCTTTACCCATAGCAATAGTAAGTGGAGATTTTGAAGTGGTAAAGAGTTCACTCTCTAAAATATCACGTAGATAGATAGTGTCAAAATTCTCATTTGGAATCTCAATTCCTATAACATCTCTACCAGGTATAGGTGCTTGAATACGGATAGTCTCAGCACGTAAAGCCATAGCTAAGTCATCTTGTAAATTTAATATTTTAGAGACTTTAACATTTGCTGCTGGTTTAAACTCAAAAGTAGTTACTAGTGGACCAGAGTAGATATCCATCACCTCACCAGTAATTTTAAACTGTCCTAACTTATCTAAAAGCTTATGAACTTTTCTATCTATCTCCTCCTCATCTACTCTAGTTCTTGTTTGAGGAGCTTCTGCCAAAAACTCTAAATATGGTAACTCAAAATCCTCTGGCTCTTCTATCTCACCCTTTTCAAGCTGTTCCATTAACTCACGGTTCTCTTTTAGCTCATCAATAATTTTAGATTTTTTGACCCTATCCTCTTCTATACTCTCTTCTGTAAAAACCTCTTCTTTAACAATAGGGGCAACATCTATCTCACTCTTCTCATTAACAACAAGCTCCTCTACTGGTTCAATCTCTAACTTAGCAATCTCATCAATAGGTCTATCTTCCAACATAGTAGCCTCTATTGTCTCTTTTTTCTTTAAACTCTTCTTCTTATGAGGAATCTTTTTTGGTCTCTTCTGTTTAACTGTTTGAGGAGAAGATTTTTTTCGAGTTCTACGTTGTGCTACAATAGTTGTCATACTCTCCGTACTCTCTTTGTCAAAGAATGGATTCTCTATTCTTCCCCATATAAACTTAGTTTTATCAATAAATATATTTTTATACTTTACAAATATTTTTATAAATCTCTTAACATCAGGAATATCATTTAATATTAAAACAAGTGATACAACTGTAGATAGAAACCATAAAAGCCACATTCCTGCTTTTCCTATATAGGGGTTTAAAAAATCATAAAGGCTTAAAGAGACAGTTCCACTTTTGTATATATCAACAACTAATGCTTGAAAAATAGCAAATGAGACCAATAGAAGAAACCACCCTGTGTAGAACTCAATATCTTTCATCAATCTCTTATCTTTATAGATTTTATAGAGAGGGTAAACAAATATAAGTAGGTCAACATAGGCTAAATAGCCAAAGAGTTCAATATTCCCCTCCCCAAAGCTTTTACCTATTTTACCAACCATTTCAGTAGAGTGAAAAATGGTAGAAAATGAGCCATATAGAAAAATTACAATAACTATTAATATAAAAATATGCACCAAAACTCCTAAAACATTTGAAAAATTATAGCATTATTTTAAATAAAAATCCCAAAAATAGAGCCTTTTAAACTATTTTTAACACATTTTTTAATAATTACTTGTTATTTTAAAAAAAAAATTGTAGAATTGAGTATCAAACTATTACAAAGGATAATTTAATGAAAAAAGCAGAATTTATTGATACAGTAGCAGAGAAATCAGGTCTATCTAAAAAAGATGCAAATGAAGCGTTAAATGCTATATTAGAAACAATTACAGAAGCACTTAAAGATGGTAAAACTGTTAGCTTTATTGGTTTTGGTTCATTTTCAACAGTACAAAGAGCTGCAAGAGAAGCAAGAGTCCCTTTAACAGGTAAAACGGTACAAATTCCTGCAAGAAATGCTGTTAAATTTAAAGTTGGTAAATCTTTAAAAGATACAGTAGCGTAATTAACAATTATTTAAGTAACATCGCTGTATAATTGCACTTCCAATTTATTTGGAATGTGCCACAGTGATGGAACTGGTAGACTTGGTAGACTCAAAATCTTCTGCCTTAGGGCGTGTCGGTTCGAATCCGACCTGTGGTACCACTTAATTCTCTTCTCAAATTTATACTCTTAAACTTCTTATTATTCTCTTTTTTCGATATAATTTATCTTAATTTTTCTAATGGACTATATTATGAAACTAGTTGTTGCCATATCAGGTGCATCAGGTGTTGAACTTGGTATCAAATTTATACAATATCTTCCAAAAGAGATAGAGGTTCACCTAATCACCTCAAATAATGCTTTAGTGGTCAATCAATTTGAATATAGAAATAATCTTACCATTCATAATAATTCAAATATCGCCTCCTCTATTGCTTCAGGCTCTTTTCAAGTAGATATTACTGTAGTGATACCTTGTAGCATGAATACCCTTGCAAAAATAGCATGTGGAATTAGCGATAATCTTGTTACAAGAGTTGCTTCTGTGGCTCTAAAAGAGCAAAAAAAACTCTTACTTGCCCCAAGAGAGATGCCTTTTTCAGCAATTGCATTAGAAAATATGGAAAAATTAGCTAAACTTCAAGTAATTATTGCCCCTCCTGTAATGGGCTACTACTCCCAATCACAAACTATTGAAGAGATGGAGCGTTTTATTATTGGTAAATGGTACGATGTGTTGGGAATAGAGAACAATCTCTATAAACGATGGAGCTAACTATGAAAAAAAGAGCAATCTACCCTGGAACTTTTGACCCAATTACAAATGGTCATGTAGATATTATAACTCGTGCATCAACTATGTTCGATGAGATTATTGTAGCCGTAGCTGACAACCCTAAAAAAAAACCTATGTTCTCTATTGAAAAGCGTATCGAAATGGCAAAAAAGAGTGTGCAATCTCTTAGCAATGTAAAAGTTATCGGTTTCTCCTCTCTACTTGTTGACCTATCTGATAAGTTAGAAGCCAATATTATTATTAGAGGGATACGAGCTGTAAGTGACTTTGAGTATGAGTTTCAGATGGGTTATGCTAATACTTCTCTAAAAAAAGAGTTAGAGACAATATTTTTAATGCCCAGCTTAGAGTATGCTTTTATTAGCTCCTCTATTGTTCGCTCTATTTTACCCTTTAATGGGAAAATAGAGCATCTTGTTCCACACTCTATTTTAGAAGATATTAAACTCCATCAAATTCAAGCTTAAAGGTAAAAAATAATGTATATTCTCTTTGAAGGTATTGACACTTGTGGGAAAAGTACCCAAATAGAGCTACTAGCTAAAAAGTTAGACAACGTAATTGTTACAAAAGAGCCAGGTGGAACTCCATTTGGAGTAAAAATGAGAGAGATTCTTTTAGCTGATTCTCTCTCATCAAAATATGCCGAACTACTTCTCTTTTTAGCTGATAGAGCTGAACACTATACTCAAGTAATTAAGCCAAACAAAAACAGAATCATACTCTCCGACCGTGGTTTTCTCTCTGGTATTGGTTACGCTTTAGCAAATGGTGAGTTTGAGTTTGAATATCTTGTAGAGCTAAATAGATTTGCACTAGAGAAGCATTTCCCTGACCTTATTATTCTATTTATTACCAATATGAAAACCCTACAACAACGCATGGGAGAAAAAGAACTAGATGGAATTGAACTTAGGGGTTTAGAGTATCTTATTGAGGTTCAAAATCATATGAGAGAGAGTTTAGAGAAGTTAAATATCTCCTACCTGCTTATTGATGCTACCAAATCTATTGATGATATTGAGAAAGAGATTTTCACAAAAATATCAAATCAAATAAAGCTTTAGCCAAAACTAAATTAATATAAGGTTCATATTAATATCTTATAATATAACCACTACTCTACTTAAGGCTGAACCAATGGCACAACAAAACATTCTTCTACTAGAAGATGACCTACAACTTAGCGATACGGTTAAACAGTTTTTAGAGTACTCGGGCTATGCTATGTTTCCTGCCTATGATGCCTTGGAAGCCAAAGATATTCTCTATGAGCAAAATATAGATTTGATGCTCTTAGACATTAAAGTACCTCATCAAAATGGCTTTGATTTTCTCCAAGAGGTTCGACATGATGGGAACAGCACTCCTGCTATCTTCATCACCTCTTTAAACTCGGTTGATGATGTCACCAAAGGGTTTGAGATTGGGTGTGATGATTATATTCGTAAACCTTTTGCCCTTAAAGAGTTATTAGCAAGAGTAGAAGTAAGCATTAAAAGAAACTTTGGAACACAGCAAAATAGTATTGAGTTAGGCAATGGCTATCTCTTTGATATTAAAGGAGTTTTTTTAACACAGTATAATAAAAGAGTAGCACTAAAGACAAAAGAGGCAAAGCTTTTAGCACTTTTTCTCAAAAATCCTAACAAACTTTTAAGCTAT
>JALSQJ010000240.1 GCA_026985495.1 Campylobacteraceae bacterium | reverse complement strand
CTCCTCTCCTATGCCTAATATGAAAGGAGATTCATTTATCCGAACAGGAGATTTAACAAAAGCCATTCCCTCAAATACAACAGAAGCATTTGCTAAAAATAGAGCTATCTCTTTTTCAAATCTAACTGAAAGTTTGGGTTTAGAGCCTGTAGAGGTTTTTGATATTATCACTAAATTAGAAGAAGATTACAAAGATGGTAAAGCAGATAGGGTGGATATTAATGGAAAAGACATCAATATAACCAGAGAGTATGCCTTAGCAAGAACACGCCTTTTTGAAGAGACAACTTCACGTTTACGTGATGGCAATTTAAGCCAAGAGCAGATAAAAGAGCTTCAAACGATGGGATTTGATGTCAAAAAATTAACTGCTGACAAAAGTGAAAAAGATAAAATACTTGCACAAAAAATAAGTAAATATTTAACGTCAACTACACTCCCAACACTTCATATATTACCAACTATGAGTGATGAAGATGGTAATAGTAACGATTTAAAAGAGACCTATACACTCACAGCAAATAGAGATGTAAATGTAACAATAGAGACACCAGATGGTTCATGGATAACACCTATGTGGAGATACAACAATAATCCTCTTCCTTTGGTTATTAGAGCTAATCGTGGAGATGCTATGACATTGAATTTCAATAATAAACTCAATGCAGACTCTACCATTCATTGGCATGGATTTAAAATTCCTGCTATTATGGACGGTGGACCTGATATGCCTGTCAAAGCGAATGATAGTAAAGCATATAAATTTACTATGAATCAACCAGCATCTTCTCTTTGGTTTCACCCTCACCCTGATATGCAAACAGGGAAACAAGTATATATGGGGTTAGCAGGAGCATTTTTAGTAGAAGATGATATTTCAAAAAAATTAGAAGTAGATAAAAAAATACCATCAGGAGATAAAGATATAGTTCTATTAGTCCAAGATAGACGATTTGATAAAGAGAGCAATGGTGTACGAAATCTTCTCTATAAAAATAAAGCGATGGATAGTGATGGTATGAAAGGTTCTACCATTTTGGTTAATGGTTCAGTTATGCCAAAACAAGAAGTTTCAACTACTAAATATAGATTGAGACTCTATAATGTCTCTAATGCTAAAACATATGATTTTGCTTTTAATGATGGTAGAAAATTTACCATTATTGGAACAGATGGAGGATTATTAAATAAACCTGTTGAAGTTGACCATATTATGTTGGGTGCAGCACAACGTGTTGAGTTGGTTGTTGATTTTTCACAAGATAGTGTAGGTTCAAAACTCCTTATGGTAAGTCGCCCCTATAAGGCTGATATGATGGGAATGATGGGAGGAGATTCTAATAAAACAACGTTAAATATGGAAGATAATGGTATGGGGTTAACTATTATGAGATTTGATGTTACAAAAGAGGCTAAAGATGAGGTAACGCTATATACTTCTCTACCAAGCAATGCAGAAATAGCGACACGATTAGACCCAACAACAGCAGTAAATGCAACAAACAGTCGTAAGTTTGTAATGTCTATGTATAA